>NZ_JBVJHR010000035.1:0-43902 GCF_055586705.1 Sphaerisporangium sp. NPDC049457
CCCCCCCCCCCCCCCCCCCCCCCCCCCCCCCCCCCCCCCCCCCCCCCCCCCCCCCCCCCCCCCCCCCCCCCCCCCCCCCCCCCCCCCCCCCCGCCAGGCACGTGCGCCGGCCCGGGCCGAAAGGAAGAGGCAAGTGAGACAGTCGCTTCACGCACTGCGGTTCATCTACGGCTACCCCCTCCGCTACCGCCGGGCGATGGCCGTGGCCACGATCACCATGCTGACCGGGCTGCTGAGCACCATCGCCATCCCGCTCATCATCCGGGTGGCCATCGACGCGGGCGTGCTCGGCGGCGATCCCGGACTGCTGCTCGCCATCGCCCTCGGCGTCCTCGCCATCGGCGCGGCCTCCGCCGCCCTGCTCCACCTCGGCAAGCAGATGCGCTTCAACGTCGCCAGCAAGGCCGTCAACGACCTGCGGCACGACCTGTTCCGCGGCCTGCTCAAACTCGGGCCGGCCGACACGGCCGAGGCCTCGGGCGGCCGGGCGCTGACCCGCCTGGTCTCCGACGCCGTCTTCGTGCGCGGCCTCACCAACGGCGGCCTGCTCGAACTGCTCAACCAGGTGCTGGTCACCGTGGTGATGTACCTGGTGGCGCTCCTGATCGACGTCCGCACCACGCTGGTCGCCTCCATCCCGCTCGCCATCGTGATCCTCGGCAACATGAGCGTCCAGGGACGACTGCAGCGGGTCTTCGTCGACGTCAAGGGACAGTTCACCAACCTGCTGTCCGGCGTGGGGGAATCCCTGGCCAACATCGGCGTGGTGAAGTCCTTCGGCCGGGAGGACGCCGCGTCCGACCGGCTGCACAAGATCAACGAAGAGCTCTCCGCCCGCCGCGGCAGCATGAAGACCACCTACAGCAGGTGGGAGGCGATCCTGAACGTCGTCGGCGCGCTCCCCACCCCCATCGCCCTGTGGCTCGGCGGCGGCGCGGTCGTCGACGGCGCGCTCACCGTGGGCAGCCTCGTGGCCCTGGTCGCGCTGGTCATGATGGTGCAGATGAGCATGCACCAGGTGACCATGCACGCCAACGGCGTCTTCCGGTCGGTGGTCATCGCCCAGCGGCTGCTGCGCATCATCGAGGCGCCATCGGTGCTGGACCCGCGCTCCGACAGCCGCCCCATGCCCGCTCCCGCCGGCGCGGTCTCCGCGGCCGCCGTCGTCGTGGAGGTCGGCGACCGCAAGGTGCTCGACGGCGTCAGCCTGACGGTCGAACCCGCCGAGGCGGTCGCCGTCATCGGCCCCACCGGCAGTGGGAAGACGACGCTGCTCCACGTGCTGGCCCGCCTGCGCGACCCCGAGTCCGGATTCGTGCTGTACGACGGCGTCGACGGCCGCGAGTACGACCTGGCGTCCATCCGGCGGCAGGTCGTGTGCCTGCCCCAACGCCAGTGGATCTTCGAGGGCACCCTGGCGGACAACATCCGTTTCGCCCGCCCCGAGGCGACCCCCGGCGAGGTCGCCGAGGCGGCGGACGCGGCGGGTCTGCGCCACATCCCGCTGGACCGCGCGCTGGCCGCCGACGCCGCCGACCTGTCCGCCGGCGAACGGCAGCGCGTCGGCCTGGCCCGCGTCCTGCTGGTCGACCCGGCGGTGCTGCTCCTGGACAACCCGACGGCGAACCTCGACGCCGAGACCGAAGTGGAGCTGCTGGACACCATCACGCGGGTGCGCCAGGGCAGAACGCTGGTCATCGCCACCCAGCAGCTCGCGGTGACCCGGTACGTCGACCGGGTGATCGCGCTCAAGAACGGCGTCCTGGCGGAGCCGGATTCCGTACGGCCGGCCGCCCAGGAGGGCGGACCGGGGGAACGGCCGCTGGCGCCCGCCGGCCTGCCGGAAGGAGGTCAGGCAGATGGCTGAGACGGCCGCCGAACCCGTGGTCCTCACCGACGTCCAGGTCAACCAGACACTGCGCCGCGCGGTCAGGCGCTTCCTGCCCTACCTGCGGCCGCACATCGGCTGGATCGCGGTGGCCACCGTCGTGACCATCCTGAGCTCCATCCTCACCATCGCGCAGATGTACACGGTGATGGTCGGCGTGGGGCACATCGTCACCGGCAACCTGGACGCCGTCTGGGGCACCGCGATCAACCTGGTGGTGCTCGCGGTGCTGGACAACGTCATCCGCATCACCTACAACATCGCGATGATCAGGGTGAACGAGCGGCTGACGGTCACCCTCAGGAACGACCTGGTCGCGCGCCTGCACAACCTGCAGCTGTCCCGGCACGTCTCGCAGGCCAGCGGCACCTGGGTCACCCGTGTGCTGTTCGAGGCCGAGCGCTTCCGCGGGTACATCACCAAGACCGGCCTGGAGCTCGTCCAGAGCACCGTGTGGTTCATCGCGTTCGCGGTGTTCCTGCTGGCCCTCAGCCCCGGGGTCGCCCTGCCGACGCTGATCGTCATCCCCATCATGGTCATCGTCGCGCTGCGCTGGACCCGCCACCTGAAGGCCGACACCCGGCGGCAGCGCGAATCCTGGGACACCATGGTGGGCTACCTGAACCAGCGCATCGACGGGCTCGCCGACATCCGCGCCTTCGGCCAGGAAGACAGCATGATGGCCGACCTGGAGAGCAGGTCCGCCGGGTACACCAAGGTGCACAACAGGCTGTCCACCAAGCGACTGTGGCTCACCTCCTACCTCGGGCTGACCGTCCACATCGCCCTGGCCCTGCTGATCTTCTTCGGCGGGCTGCAGATCATCAACGGGCACGCCCTCGGCTCCGGCTTCTTCTTCGACCTGGCCGCGGGCATGATGCCCATGACCTGGATGCTGCTCGGCACCGACACGATGATGGCGTCGATGGGCATGGCGCAGGGCGCCGCTCTGGCCGCCGGCACGCTGGCCGCGTTCGCCCTGTTCTCCAAGCGCATGCTGAACCCGGTCCGCGACGTGGCCAACCAGCTCGGCCAGGCCTCCGACATGGCCGTGTCGGCGCACCGCATCCTGGAGGTGCTCGACCTGCCGGAGGAGGACGACACCGGCGACCCGCTGCCCGATGTCCAGGGACACTTGCGCATCGACGGGGTGAGCTTCGCGTACGCCGACGGCGCCGAGGTCCTGCATGAGGTGTCCCTCGAAGCCCGGCCGGGCGAGCACATCGGCATCGTCGGCGCCAGCGGCGCCGGCAAGAGCACGCTGATGCAGTTGCTGGTCCGCTTCTACACGCCCACCTCCGGCGTGATCCGCATCGACGGCCACGACATCGCACAGGCGACCAAGTCGTCCGTGCGCGGCCAGGTCCTGCTGGTCAGCCAGGAGGCGCAGCTCTTCGACGGCACCGTCGAGGAGAACATCCGGTTCGGCAGGCCGGACGCCACCGACGAGGAGGTCGTGCAGGCGGCCCGCGCCGTGGGCGCCGACGAGGTGATCGGCGAGCTGGGCAAGGGCTATCAGACCAAGGTGGGCGAACGCGGCTCGCGTCTGTCGGTCGGGGAGCGCCAGCTCATCGCCCTCGCCCGCGCCATGCTCGCCGACCCCCGAGTGATCATTCTTGACGAGGCCGTCTCCAGCGTCGACCCCGCCCGCCAGCGGACCGTCCTCGCCGCCATCCGGCGGCTGCTGGAAGGCCGCACCGCGGTGGTCGTCGCGCACTGGCTGGCCCTCGTCGAAGACCTGGACCGCGTCTTCGTCCTGGAGGACGGCCGGATCGTCGAGAGCGGCAGGCCCGTGGAGCTCCTCACGGGCGACGGCCGGCTCGCCGAGCTCTGCAAGGTCCAGACCGGAGAAATCGCCCTACCCGCTGGAAGGAAGTGACCCATGTCCGTCACCGAGCCGAGCGTCGGCCAGCTCTTCTGGTCCGCCGCTCAGAACGAGCCGCTGCCCGTCGTCGAGGCCGAGACCAAGAGTTCGTGCTGTGGCCCGAAGACCGCCACGACCAAGCCCGCCACGACCGACGCCGAGACCGCGGCGCCCGCCGCGAAGAGCTCCTGCTGCGGCCCCAAGCCCGCCACCGAGGAGAAGGCCGCGGCCACCGCCAAGAAGTCGTGCTGCGGATAGCACGCCACGTACCAGGAGGAAGCCGATGAGCAGGCGCTCACTTCGAGCCGGGGCGGCCGCGATCGTCGCGGTGGCCGCCATGGCAGGTTGCGCGCAGAGCCGGGCCGACGGCGACTCCTCGCCGGCGGCATGCCAGACCGAGAAGCAGAGCGCCGGGCTCACGGTGCGGTTCACGACCAACCCATGCCCCGCCAAGGGCGGCACGGCGGCCACCGGGCGGTTCACGGTCCTCGACTCCTCGGGCGCCGCCGTCACCGACGCGACGGTCAAGGTCAACTACGACATGCCGAGCATGAACATGCGCGGCGGTGAGCAGGTGGCGACCAGGAAGGGCGACACCTACGAGTCCAAGCTGGTCCTCGGCATGACCGGCTACTGGGTCATCAGCGTCCAGGTGAACCGCGGGGCGGGAGCGCCGGCCACGGTGCGGTTCGACGTGCGGGCCAAGTAGGGAGACCATGCTCAGTCGCCGTGCGGCCCAGCTGCCGCCCTCCAGCACCGCGGCGCTCGACGCGCACGCCAAGCAACTCGCCGCGGAAGGCGTCGACGTCATCAACCTCACGAGTGGTGAACTGGCGTTCCCCACCCCGCGGCAGGCGTCCGACGGCGGGATCAAGGCCATCACCGGCGGCCGCACCCGGTACACCGCCGTCGCCGGCATCCCGCCGCTGCGGCAGGCCGTGGCGGAACGGCTGACGCGCGCGTGGCGGGCGCCCTACGCCGGCGAGGAGATCATCATCACCAACGGCGCCAAACAGGCGCTCGCCAACGCCTTCGTCGCACTCCTGGACCCCGGGGACGAAGTGATCGTCCAGGCCCCGCACTGGGTGAGCTTCCCGCACATGGTGACCCTCGCCGGCGGCACGCCGGTCATCCTGCCGACGGGACCCGGCACGGGCTTCAAGATGACCCCGCGGGCGGTCGCCGAGCGCGTCACCCCGCGGACGAAGGTCCTGCTGGTGAACAGCCCGTCCAATCCCACCGGAGTCGTCTACGACCGGCGGGAGCTGACGGCCCTGGCCGAGGTCGCGCTGGACGCCGGGCTCGCCATCGTCAGCGACGAGATCTACGGCGACCTGGTCTACCAGGACGGCCTGTTCGCCGGCATGGCCTCCCTCGGCCCCGAGGTGCGAGCCGCCACCATCACGATCGGCGGCCTGTCGAAGACCTTCGCGATGACCGGCTGGCGGGTCGGGTTCGCCGCCGGGCCGAAGCCGGTGATATCGGCCATGGCCGCGCTGCAGGGGCACACGACGTCGGCCGCCTCGACCATCTCCCAGTACGCCGCGCTCGCCGTCCTGCTGGACGAGCCGGTCGCCGAGCTGGATGCCCGCAGGGCGGAGCTCGACGTCCGCCGGCGAGCACTGTGCGCCGGACTCGCCGAGCTGCCCGGCCTCCGGCTCGACGTGGAACCTCTGGGGGCGTTCTTCGCCTTCGTCGACGTGAGCGGCACCTACGGCCTCGCCTGGCAGGGCGAGACGATCCGCAGCGCCGCCGACTTCGCCCGTCATCTGCTGAGCGCCGCCCGCGTCGCCGTCGTCCCGGGCGCCGACTTCGGCGCGCCCGACCACGTCCGCGTCTCCTACGTGGACGGTCCTGAGGTGATCGCCGAGGCGCTCGCCAGGATCCGAGAGTTCTTGACCGAGGCCGCCCGCGTGAACGTCGGCGCCGCCCGCGATTGATGCCCCATCGGCACTGCCGGACCATCCGCACCGAAAGGAACAGCTGTGAGCGTTGTCGCTACGTACGTGGTGGAAGGCATGACCTGCGGAGGATGCGCGAAGCGCGTCAGGAAGGCCGTGGACGGCGCCATCCCCGGCGTCGAGGTGCTCGAGATCGACCCCAAGAGCGGCCGGATGCGGCTCGGCTCGGACGCTCCGCTGTCGGAGGAGACCGTGCGGGACGCGGTGGAGAGCAGCGGATACCGCTTCGCGGGCGTGCTCGCATGAGACCCCAGACCAAGATCGCCGGTTTCGTGGTGGCGCTCGCGGTGGTCTTCGCACTGGCGTACGCGTTCGGGACCCTCGTCCCGCCGGTGGAGTTCTAGGCGCGGTCGGAAGGAGACGAACAGTGTCCGCATCAGCTCTGCCGATCGCGAACCGCTCCGAGGTCACCCTGCTGATCGGTGGGATGACGTGCGGCTCGTGCTCGGCCCGCATCGAACGCAAGCTCAACCGCCTGGACGGCGTCCAGGCCGAGGTCAACCTCGCCATCGAGCAGGCGCACGTCGTCCACGACCCGGGCGTCTCGGTCGAGGAGCTGATCGCCGTGGTGGAGGGGCTCGGATACACGGCGGCGCTGCCCGAGCCCGAGCCCGATCCCGGAGACGGACGGGTCGCCGACGAGCAGCAGGAGGCGGACGACGCGAGCGACGCGGCGCTCGCCGTCATGCGACGCCGGCTCCTGGTCTCCACCGCGCTCGCGGTCCCGGTCGTGGCGATGGCGATGATCACACCGCTCCAGTTCACGTACTGGCAGTGGCTGTCGCTGACCCTCGCGGCGCCCGTGGCGGTGTGGGGAGCGTGGCCGTTCCACCGTGCCGCGTGGAAGAACCTGCGGCACGCCTCGGCCACCATGGACACGCTGGTGTCGCTCGGCGTCATCGCGGCGTTCGGCTGGTCGCTCTACGCGCTGTTCTTCGGGTACGCCGGGCTTCCCGGCATGCGGATGCCGTTCGTGATGCGCCCGGTCTCCGGTGAGGGACTGCACCACATCTACCTGGAGGTCGCCGCGAGCCTCACGGTCTTCATCCTCGCGGGACGCTATGCCGAGCACCGCTCCAAGCGCCGGGCGGGAGCGGCGCTGCGCGCCCTGCTGCGGCTCGGCGCCAAGGACGTCGCGGTGCTGAGGAACGGCGACGAGGTGCGCATCCCGGTGGACCGGCTGACCGTCGGCGAGATCTTCTCGGTCCGGCCGGGGGAGAAGATCGCCACCGACGGCGTCGTCGTGCAGGGAACCTCGGCCGTGGACGTCTCCATGCTCACCGGCGAGAGCGTTCCGGTGGAAGTGGGACCGGAGTCGGCCGTCGTCGGCGCCACCGTCAACACCAGCGGGCGGCTGATCGTCCGTGCCACCCGCGTCGGCGCCGACACCCAGCTCGCCCAGATGTCCCGCCTCATCACCGACGCGCAGGCCGGCAAGGCCCCGGTGCAGCGCCTCGCCGACCGGGTCGCCGCGGTCTTCGTCCCCGTCGTCGTGACGATCGCCGCGGCCACGTTCGGGTTCTGGCTCGGCAACGGGCTGGACGTCGCGGCCGCGCTGACCGCCGCCGTCTCCGTCCTGGTCGTCGCCTGCCCGTGCGCGCTCGGCCTGGCCACTCCGACCGCGCTGCTGGTCGGGACCGGACGCGGCGCCCAGCTCGGCATCCTCATCCGCGGACCCGAGATCCTGGAGTCGACCCGGCGGATCGACACCATCGTCCTGGACAAGACGGGCACCGTCACGGCCGGAGCGATGCGGCTGGTCGCCGTCGTGCCGCGCGCGGGGGAGGACGAGGACCGGGTCCTCACCTTCGCCGGCGCGCTGGAGGACGCGTCCGAGCATCCGATCGCCCAGGCCATCGCGGCCGGCGCGCGAGAGCGCCTCGGCGGACTGCCGGCCGTCTCGGCGTTCGAGGGCACCCCCGGCCGCGGAGTCTCCGGCGAGGTCGACGGCGTGCGGGTACGCGTCGGCCGCGCCACCTGGCTGGACGCCGCCTCGCCGCTGCCGCCCGAGCTGCGTCAGGCGCACGACGACGCCGAGAGCCGCGGTCTGACCCCGGTGCTCGTCGCCTGGGACGCGGAAGTGCGGGGCGTGCTCGTCGTCGCCGACACCGTCAAGCCGACCAGCGCCGGCGCCGTGGAGGCCATGCGGCGACTGCGGCTGCGGCCGATCCTGCTCACCGGGGACAACACGCGGGCCGCTCAGGCCGTCGCCGGGCAGGTGGGGATCACCGAGGTCGAGGCCGAGGTCATGCCGGCCGGCAAGGTGGACGTGATCAAGCGGTTGCAGCAGGAGGGCCGGGTCGTCGCCATGGTGGGCGACGGGGTGAACGACGCCGCGGCCCTCGCCCAGGCCGATCTCGGCATCGCCATGGGCACCGGCACGGACGCCGCGATCGAGGCCGGCGACATCACCCTCGTCCGGGCCGACCTGCGCGCGGCCGCCGACGCGGTACGGCTGTCCCGGCGGACGCTCGCGACGATCAAGGGCAACCTCTTCTGGGCCTTCGCCTACAACGTGGCCGCCGTCCCGCTCGCGGTCCTGGGCCTGCTGAACCCGATGATCGCCGGCGCCGCGATGGCCGCGTCCAGCGTGTTCGTGCTCACCAACAGCCTGCGGCTGCGCCGGTTCCACGCCCTGGCGGACGGCTCCGCGCCCGCCGAGCCCGCGAAAGCGCCGGTCACGCCGGACACCCCGCCCGGCCGCGCGCTCGAAACGGCCACGACGAGCAGGGACGGCTGACGATGCCCCGGCGAGCGGCCGACGCGAGCGGCCACGAAGACGACGATGTGCGAGCGGGGAGGTGACGCATGGATGCCGCCGGGTCCGACGGGTACGCGCCACTGACGCGCGGCGTGCTCGACAACTCCGTGGCGGGGGACCTGGCGCCGATGTTCAAGGCGCTCGGTGATCCGGTCCGGCTCAGGCTGCTCTCGCTGATCGCCTCCCATCCCGACCGGGAGGTCTGCGTCTGCGACATGTCCGAGGACTTCGACCTGTCGTCCCCGACGATCTCCTACCACCTGAAGGTGCTCCGGGCCGCCGGTCTCATCACCGCCGACCGGCGCGGAACGTGGGTCTACTACAGCACGGTCGCGACGGCGCTCGGCCGCCTGGCGAGGTTGCTCGACGCCCCGGGCGAGGCCATTTCGGCGGTGCTCCCGGCCGAGACGGGACGTGAGGACCGGTGATCCGGAAGATGGCCTTCGGAGTGCCGATGGCGGTCGTCACACCGGACGAGGCGCTGGACGGCGACTGGTCGGCCCACCGGGGCGAGGTCGACGTCGTGCGTGTGCAGAATCCGCCGGTCGACACGTGGGCGGACCTGGCGAGCGCGGGATTCTTCCCCAAACCGCAGGTCGTGGTGTGGCGGGCGGCCACGGCCGGGACCGAGGAGGCGTTCCTGGCCCGGTTGCCGAGCAAGGACAGGCGCAACGTCTTCGCGGCGCGCCGCAGGGTCGCGAGCGACGGCGTGCGCTTCGACGTCCGTCCGGTCTCGGCGGCGCTGCTGGACGCGTTCCTCCCGCTGTACGAGAACGAGGTCGGCAAGATGCGCCACGGCTGGGCCGTGGCCAGTGCCGCCAAGGACCGCATCCTCGCCGCGGCCGACGACTATTTCGCCGTCTGCGCGTGGGACGGCGACGACCTGGCCGGCGCGTGCCTCAACCTGCGGTCCCGGCCGAAGGACGAGGTGCGGGCGCGTTTCTCGGCGGTGACGCCGCGGCACCGCTCCTCCGGACTGCCCCGCCTGCTGTACATGCGGGTCATCGAGGAGGCGCGACGGCGCGGCTTCGGCTGGGTGAGCCTCGGCAGCGACCCGAACCTGTACGGCCACATGGTGAAGCCCGGCCTGTTCGGCTTCAAGAGCCGGCTCGGCTTCACCGCCGTCCCCTCGCATCTGGTCGACCCGGGCTCCGGCTCCGACCAGGCCGATCTGATCGTGGGTCTGAGCGCGCTCACCGACCCGTCATTCGTGCTCTCCTACGCCGCGGGGGACGACGGCCGGCCGCGGCGCGGACCGGTCCTGCGGCTGGAGCTGTTCGGCTCGGCCGAGGAACCGGACCTGCGTCCCTACAGCGCCGGGTTCCTCGCCGGGGTGCGCGCGCACCGCCTCGGCGACGCGCCCGTCCCCACGGTGAATCCGTGATCGAGAACGATGGGAAGGGAAAAATGCCGCTCGAACCGTGCACTCTCATGCCCGCGAGCCCCGACGTCGCCGAGCCGGGTACCGTTCACCCGGCCGAGCCGGGCATACCCGCCGGCCGGGACTCGCCCCTGCCCCCGCTGACTCCCGGAGCCGGTTGGGACGTCGCGGCCGCCGCGTGACCGGGCACGCGACCGCGCCGCGCGGGCCGTGCCCGGAGCGCCGCCGACGGTCGCCGGGACGGCCCGCCGGTCACTTCTTCCGGACGTCGCACGCGAAGCACTTGTACGCCTGCTGGCCGGAGAGGTTGTCGTACAACCGGTCGTCGACCAGCGTGTTCGCCGGTTCGTAGCGCGGATCGCCGTACAGGTCGCCGACCCGCTGGGCGGGGCCGAAGGTGTTGGGCAGATAGATGGTGTCGGTACGGATGCCGGTGTCGAGCAGCGCGGTGCCGGTCACCGCGCCGCGCGGGCTCTCGACCACGACGGTGTCGCCCTGCGCGATCCCCAGCCTCTGGGCGGTGCTCGGATGGATCTGCACCAGGCGGACGCCGTTGAGCCGCTCGCCGGTCGCGGTCCAGTGGGTCACCGAGGCGAAGTGCACGACGCTCGGCCGGCCGGTCATCCCCATCAGCGGGAACCTCCGGTGCACGGCGCCGGAGCCCGGCACGCCGAGACGCACCGGCTGGGTCAGCGCCTGCGGGTTGACGGGGTTGGCGATGTACCGGTCCTCGTAGGCGATGGTCGGGTGCGCGCCGGTGACCTCGGGATGGGTGTAGAAGGACGGCAGGGCATGGTGGCCGCTGGGCGCGAGCTTGCGCTCCAGGTCCGGCGTGGTGATCTCGATCTTCCCGCTGGGGGTCAGGAACCTCTTGCCGCGGTTGGCGGGGTCGAGCGCCTCGGCGGCCTGGTACCAGCTCGGGTGGTCCAGATAGAGCGTGCTGACACCGGGGTGGTCCGTCGTGGGGCACGGCCAGCGGAGCGGCTCGGTGCGCGCCCGGAGGCGCTCGCGGGTCATCCCGCCCATGCCGGGCGTGTTGGCCACGAAGGTGTCCCAGAGCTTCGGGTAGCTCCTCCACTCCAACGGGAACGCGTCGGTCCAGTAGGAGCTGGGACGCCGGCGGTCGTTGCGGCCCAGGGCGTGCGCGAGGCCGATCCAGATCTCCGTGTCGGACCACGACTCGCCGACGCGCTCCACCGCGGCGTCCTGCCATCGGATGGCCCGGTCGTCGCGGCGCATGTAGACGCCCTCGAACTCAAGGCCGCTGCAGACCGGCAGGATGACGTCGGCGTAGTACGCCGCCTCCTCCATGAACAGCCCGGTGTAGACGTAGAAGTCGAGCTCGGCGAACGCCTCACGTACCTTGCCGGTGTTCGCCGAGCTGATCAGGGGGTTGCCCTCGGTCATCACGGCCTTGAGGCGGTAGGGCCTGCCGTTGAGGATCGACTCGGCGAACGCGTCCGGGCCGACGGGCAGGGCCGGTCCGCGCTCGGGGGGAGTGACCTTCAGGGGTGGCAGGCCGAGACCGCCGGGCCAGGTGTTGTGCATGAAGTTGCAGCCGCCGCCCGGGACGCCGATGTTGCCGGTGACCGCGGCCAGCATCGCGAGCGCCCGGTAGGTGTCGAACGCGCCGAGCTGGTGGGAGATGCCGGCGTTGCAGAAGATCGCGGCCGGTCGTGTGGTCGCGTAGTCCACGGCCAGCCGCCTGATCGTCGCCGCCGGCACCCCGGTGACGCCCGCGGCCCACTCCGGGGTGTACGCCTCGGCCTTCAGATGCTCGCGCAGCTCCTCGAAGCCCAGCACCCAGCGCGCCACGAACGCCTTGTCGTGAAGGTTCTGAGTGACGATGTGGTGCAGCATGCCAAGGACGAGCGCGAAATCGGTGTGCGGCTTCGGCGCTATCCACTGGTCCGCGTGCACGCTCGTGGGCGTGTGCCGAGGGTCGACGACGACGAGCTTGGCGCCGGTGCGCTTCTTGCCGCGCAGCAGGTGGGCGAAGGTGACCGGATGGGTCTCCCCCTGGTTCGTCCCCAGGAACAGGAAGAACTTCGCCGATCCCAGGTCCTCCTTCCCGGTGGCTCCGTCGACCCCGTAGCCGTTGGTGAAGTTGCCGAGCCCGAAGGTGGCGGCGAGCGCGTTGCCTCCGGCGTCGTTGCACACGGGGCCGACGTCGGTGTCGTTCGGGCTGCCCAGCAAGGAGAAGACGCGGCCGGCCAGCGATCCGGTGCCGCGCGGCAGCCGGCCGGTGGTCCGGTTGGCGATGGCGCGGGCCTCTCCGGCGTCGCGCAACGCGAGCCAGCGGCGGGCGATGATGTCGAGCGCGTCGTCCCACGAGATGGGCTCGAAGCGGCTGCCCGGATCCCCCTTCTTGCCGGAGACCCGCCGCAGCGGCCTGGTGAGCCGGAGGGGGTTGTAGACCAGCTCGGTCATCATGGGCGCCTTGACGCACAGGTTGCCGTCCTGCACGGGATCCTTCCGCTCCCCGCGGATCTCCAGCACCCGGCCGAGCTTGAGCGAGACCTCCAGCCTGCAGTCGCTGTTGCAGAACTGGCAGGCGCTGTGCACCACCTTGTCCGGGGTCAGCGCCGCCGAGCCCTCACTGAAGTCCGGCATGGAGCCCCCGCCCGAGTCTGAGGCCACCGGCGCCGCGGCGTACGCCGCCTGCCCCGCGAAAGGGACGATGCCTGGCACCCCGCCCGCCGCCGTGCCGGCGCTCGCGAGAATCCCGCCGCGCAGGACCCCGCGGCGGGTGATGTTCTTACCGTCCCCGGGCGCTGCGCCCTCCTGCTCCACCATGACGTCTCTCCCATCGCGATGGGGCACTCAACGAGGACCACTCTCGTGTCCGGCACCGGATCATGAAAGTGGTCCGGCCAGGCAGCATGCTGCCCGGCAACTTCGTGCCTGTGACAACGGCGCGCGCACCTCGCGGGGACCGTATCGAGGCGCGGTCCGCCGGATCCATTCCGGCAGAAACTCATTACGCCGTCGCCGACATGGCCGAGGCTCAACGTCGCCCGCGCGACGCCCGGTGGTAGGCGATGAGCGCCGCGGCTCCGGCCGCGCAGGCGGCGGCGACCACTCCCATCACCGCTCCGTACCCGGCGACCTGCGCCAGAGCGGCGGCGGCCAGCGGCGCGGCGGCCCTCGCGGTCATCGAGAAGAACGCGACCCGCCCGGCCAGCGTGGCATAGGCGATGGTGCCGTAGCGCGCCGCGATCAGGTGGGGCTGGGTGACGGCCGCGACGCCGAACCCCATCCCGAACGCCAGCACGCAGCCCACCGCCCCCGCGACGCTCCCGCCGACGACCGGCAGCAGGAGCGCCGCCGCGCCCTGCACGGCGAAGATGACGGCGGCGACGACGGCGATCCCCATGCGACGCCGCAGGCCGGTGGTGACCAGCCGTCCGGTCACGGAGAGCACGCCGAGCAGGCCGGCGACTCCGGCGGCGAAGACGGGGGCATGACCGAGCCGCACGAGATAGGTGATCAGCAGGACGGCGACCGCGGACACCGCGGCGGCGTGCGCGGTGAAGGCGGTCACCAGCAGCCAGAACGGCCGCCCGCGTACCGCGGAGCGCAGGATGCCCGCCCTCTCCGCGGCAGAGCCGGACGCCGCGGCCTCCGGTCTCGCCTGCCCGTGGCGGCGCAGGAACACGGCGTGCAGCGGAATCGCGACGGTTCCGTAGAGCAAGGCCAGGACGACCAGCGCATGGCGCCAGCCGTACCGGTCGAGCAGCAGGCCCGACAGCGGCAGGAATACCGAGGAGGCGAACCCGGCGACGACGGTGACGGCGAGCAGCGCGCCGGCCCGCCGGCGTTCGTCGAACCAGCCGACCACGACGGCGAACGCCGGTTCGTACAGCACCATGGCCGAGGCGAGCCCGACGACGGCGAACACGCCGTACAGCTGCGGCAGGTTCTCCACGCGCGACCAGGCCAGCACGGCGAGCGCGCCGAGCACCGAACCCGCGGTCATCAGGCCCCGGCCACCCCGGGCGTCCAGCCATCGGCCGACCAAGGGGGCGCACAGGGCGGTCACCAGGACCGCCAGCGTGAGCGCGCCGGCGACCTGCGGACCGCTCGCCCGCAGATCGCTCCGCATCGGCGTCAGGAACACCGAGAAGGCGTAGTACAGCACCCCGTAGCCGACGGTCTGCGTCACGGCCAGCGCGGCGACCATCCGCCGCCCCTGGCCGGCACGAGGCCGGTCGCCGCCTCGGTCCTCGGAGGCGGCGACCGGGGAAACGGAACTCACTCGTGCTCCCGGGACGTCCGGGTCAGCCGCAGCAGCCACCACCGGAGTCGGCGCTCACCAGCGGCAGCGGCGTGGCGAGGAGTCCTCCGCTGAGGCCGGTCGCCAGGCCGACGCGGGCCTCCTGCTCTTCGGCGAGCTGAGAGGAGCACACGCCCGTCTCCGGCAGGTCGAGCCGGACGTCCCGGGCGGCGTCCCAGTCTCCGGCCAGCGCCGCCACCACGGACCGGACCTGCTCGTAGCCGGTCGCCATCAGGAACGTGGGAGCCCGGCCGTAACTCTTGACGCCCACCGCGTAGTAGCCCGTCTCGGGGTGGGCCAGCTCGTCCACGCCATGGCCCGGGACGGTGCCACAGGAGTGCTGGTTGGGATCGATGAGCGGCGCCAGCGCGCGGGTGGAGCCGAGGATCGGGTCCAGGTCGAGCCGCAGCTCGCTCGCGATCGAGTGGTCGGGCCGGTACCCGGTCGCCGACACGATGCGGTCGACGGTGACGGACTGTTCGGCACCGCCGGGATCGCGGCTGATCACCTGTATTCCGTCGTCACCGGTGGAGACCCGGTGGGTGTAGAAGCCGGTCAGCAGCTTGATCCGTCCGGAGTCGACCAGCGCGCGCAGGCGCGTGCCCAGAGCGCCGCGGGCCGGAAGCGCGTCCGCGGCGCCCCCGCCGTAGGTCCGGGTCGCGCTGCCGCCCCTGATCGCCCAGGTGATCGGCGTGTCGTCCAACTGGGCGAGCCCGAGGAGCGTGGTGGCGGCGGAATGCCCGGCGCCGACCACCAGGACCCGCTCGCCCTCGTAGGTGGCACGGTCGACGCCCAGCACATCGGGCAACGCGTGGTCGATCAGCTTCGCCGCGCCGGGCTCGCCATGGGCGGGCAGACCGGACGCGCCCAGGACGTTGGGCGTGGCGTACGTGCCGGAGGCGTCGATGACGGCCTTCGCCCGCAGTTCCTCGCCGCTGTCGAGACGGACGAGGAAGGGCGCCTGCTCGCGGCCGTTGGTGCGGACCCGGTCGTAGCCGAGGCGGCTGATCGCGGTGACCTTCGATCGGGTGCGCAGCCGGGGCGCGATGGCGGGGTGACCGGCGAGCGGGGCGAGGTAGCGCTCGATGAGCTCCGCGCCCGTCGGCAGCCACTCGGGATCGGGCGCCGTCCAGCCGTCCGCCTCGAGAAGACGGCGGGCGGCGGCGTCGATGTTGTACCGCCAGGGGCTGAAGACGCGTACATGCCCCCACTGGGCCACCGAGGCGCCGGCCTGTCCTCCGGCCTCCAGCACCAGGAAGTCAAAGCCGCGCTCGGCGAGATGAGCGGCGGCGGCCAGCCCGACCGGTCCCGCCCCTATCACCACGACGGGCAGGGCATGCGAGTCGGCCTTCGAGGGGAAGGGCTCGATATCCATGGTCACCGGACCGCAGCATCCGTCACTCATGATCCCTCTCCGTTTGCTCGTGTATGCAGATCCAAGCCGGCCGTGCCGGACTTGTTTTGAAATCCGTCTAAGCAGACTCTAGTCTGCCGCACTGCTTAGAGCTCTGTCAAATTAGATGGCTTTCAAAACATCCTATCCCCAAGATCGTCACCGCTCTCCTTCGTGCGGTGGACGATAAGGGCTTCCCTGGGGGTAATTAATCTAATATCGTCGATGGTAGATGAACAGAGACGTCGTCCCCCTCGAACGGGACTCGGCAGAGGAGTACGCGAGCTGGTTCAAGGCTCTGGCCGACGCCACTCGCATCCAGATCGTGTCGCTGTTGGCCCGGCACCGGGAGCCGCTGACGGTGGGGGAGATCGTCCAAGCCGTGCACATCGGCCAGTCGACGGTGTCCCACCATCTGAAGATTCTGGCCGAGGTGCGCTTCGTCCTGGTGGAGCGACGCGGCACCGCGAGTCTGTACCGCATCAACGAGACCTGCGTGAGTTGCTTCCCCACCGCCGCGGACGTGGTGATGGGCCGTCCCGTTCCCGTGACCCCCGCCTGCGAGTGAGGACCACGCGATGGCACCCGATGAAGCCGTGCACAACAGCCCGAGGACCGCTCTCTCCGGTGAGTCGGTCGCCGACGGCGCAGCGGACACCTCCGGCGAGGCGAGCCGCGAGGAGGTGACCGGACCGCCCGACGGAGCTGTACGGGCGAGCTCAAGCCGTGGCGATCCTGCCGTGGTGGCCGGCCTCCGTGCGGGCGAGATCGTCCTGGCCCTCGGTTGTGATGTCCTGCCGCCCGCGCGCATGGTCGGACCGTACGGCAAGGCCTACGGTCTGTACGCCGGCGCGGACATGCCGAGCCCGGTCCGGCGCGACGCCTCCGAGGCCGATGCGGCCAACGTCGAGTCGCTGCGTGGCACCATCGAGCACGTCCCGCTCCCGGACGGCTCTGTCGACGTGGTCATCTCCACCCGCGTGGCCGACCTCTCCGGCGACGCACCGGCGGCACTGGCCGAGGCGTTCCGCGTCCTCAAGCCCGGCGGACGTCTGGTTGTCAGCGACGTGGTCGTCCGCGACGACGCCGATCCCGCCGCCGCGCGTCCCGACGCCGGACGCCGGGCCGGCCGTACGGCAGGAGTCCTGGCCGCCGGGCGGTATCGCGATCTGCTGCTGGACTCGGGATTCGTCGCCGGCGCCCTCACCCTGACCGTCGATCACGGCGACGGCGTGCACGCGGCCATGGTCCGGGCCGTCAAACCCGCCTCCTCGCCGGGCATCACCATCCGCCCCATGCGTGAGGCGGACGCCGCCCGGGTCCTGGCCATCTACCAGGCCGGGCTGGACACCGGGAACGCCAGCTTCGAGACCACCGCCCCCACCTGGAACCACTTCGACCAGAGCAAGCTCCGCCGGCTCCGCTATGTCGCCGTCGACCTCGACACCGGCCACGTCGTAGGCTGGATCGCGGCCTCGCCGGTGTCGAACAGGGCCGTCTACGCCGGAGTGGTCGAGCACAGCATCTACGTCGACCCGTCCTACCGTGGGCGCGGCATCGGCCGTGACCTGCTCAATGCCTTCATCGACGCAAGCGAGACAGCCGGGGTGTGGACCATCCAGACCGGCGTCTTCCCCGAGAACGGCCCCAGCCTGCTGCTGCACCGCGCTTGCGGATTCCGCGTCGTCGGCACACGCGAGCGCATCGGACGCCACCACGGCATCTGGCGCGACGTGCTGTTCCTGGAGCGCAGAACGCCCGACACCCTGACATCAGCCGGCCCACCCACGCGGGGATGACCCAACGAGACGCTTGTCCCCCGCGGCCTCGAACGCGTGCTCCCCGGCGCGCGGTGATGGTTTCTGCGTAGCTGAAGACGGCGTGGGCGGGCGAGGTGCTTCCCGGGCATGCGGGATGGTCCTGCGGCCTGATGCTTCTGTACGGGTCCTATTCGGGGAGAGGCGGGCAACGCGGTTCTTGCCGTGACGGAGCCGTTCGGTGTGCGGCAAGCGCTTGCGCGGGACGGCGTGCGGCAAGGTGGGCCACGAGCTCACGGACGAGATGCCGGGCGTCGCGGCCGACGCCGCGCAGGGTGTTGGAGGAGGGGGTGCGCTGCCACTCCAGCCCGAGGTAGCCGAGACCGGGATGGGCTGTGGCATGGCCACGTGTGTGCCGCGGGAGGCCTGACTCGTCAAGTGCCCCCAACCGGTCCAAGTATCGAAGGTCAGGCCGGTAGCCGGTGGCGAACAGCACCACGTCGACGCGTTCACGACTGTCGGCGGCCCACACCAGCTCATCGCCGTCCAAACCGGTGAACATGGGGCGCCGATCCATCCGGGCATCGCGTAGCGCCTGGCGATAGATGCCGGTGTCCAGCACCGGGCCCCTGGGCGGGTCGCCCACCAGGCGGGCGGGGAAGCGGTCGAAGCCGGTGACGGCGAACCAGAAGTGCAGGTCCTTGCCGAGCGGGCGTTGATCGACGAAGCGGATCGGTTCGCGGGTGGCGAGGGTCACTGTGGCGGTCTCGGCGAGTTCGTAGGCGATCTGGACCGCGGAGTTGCCCGCGCCGACCACGATGACCCGCTTGCCGGCGAACGATGCGGGGCCGGTGTAATCGGCGGCATGAAGGATCTCTCCGGTGAAGCTCCCCTGTCCTGGCAGCGACGGCAGGTAGGGGTTCGCGAACGAGCCGCTCGCAGCGATCACAGTGGCGGCCGTGAAGGTGCCGCCATCGGCCGTGTGAACCCTGAAACGGTCATCTTCCGCGTCCACGGCATCGACGCGCGCACCGGTGCGGATATCCGCGCCGCGGCCGCTCAGATCACGTGCGTAACGGGCCAGGTACTCCACCACTTCGTCGCGGTGCGGATAGCGGTCGGGAGCACCCGGGAACGGCATGCCGGGCAGGGAGCTGTAGCGGGCGGGCGAGAACAGGGTGAGGCTGTCGTAGTAGTGCGGCCAGGACCCGGTCGCCTGTTCTGTGGCTTCAAGGAGGAGGGGCGAAAGGCCGGCGTCCAGCAGGGCCCGGGCGGCGGCCAAGCCTGACTGGCCCCCGCCGATGACGATGGTGTCCATGACGCGATCGTATCGTCAAATCGCGAAATTACAATATGATGGGTGTGGGGTGATGCTATGACCATGACGTCGAGCCCGGTGGAACTGAGCGAGCGGGCGCGCGGCCTGCTCAAGGCGCTGGCCAGCGAGACCCGCCAGCAGATCCTCATGCTGTTCGCCGGAGGCGCCGAGCTGACGGTGAACGAGGTGGCCGAACGCATGTCGCTGGCGCAGTCCGCGACCTCGACCCACCTGGCCGTGCTCAGGGACGGCGGGGTGCTGACCTCCCGCCGCGAATGGAAGACGGTCTACTACCGCGCCGACCCCGACCGCATCGGCGGCGGTCTCGCCGATCTCCAGCTCAGCCTGCACGCATGCTGCTCGCCCACCGAGTGCCGCCCAGGCGACCCTGCCGCAGGCGGCCGCGGCTGACTACCAGGTGGACGATTTCCCCTCGCTGCTGAATGGTCAACCGCCATCCGGTGATCGCCGAAGCCGCTGTCGGTGGCGTCCGCGCGGGAAGGGGAGGCGTCGTCATGCCTCGAGTTCGGCTATCAGCTTCTCCACGCGCACCTTGATCTCGTCGCGGATAGGGCGGAGATCCTCGATGCCCTTCCCGGCCGGGTCGTTGACCGTCCAGTCTTCGTACCGCTTGCCGGGGAAGATAGGGCAGGCATCGCCGCAGCCCATTGTGATGACCACGTCGGAGGCCTCGACGGCGTCCGTGGTGAGGATCTTCGGCGTCTGGTCGGTGATATCGATGCCGAGCTCGCGCATGGCCTCCACGGCGGTGGGGTTGACGCCGCCGGCGGGGGCGGAACCCGCAGAGCGCACCTCGATGCGGTCGCCGGCGAGCCGGCGGAGGAATCCGGCCGCCATCTGGGAGCGTCCGGCGTTGTGCACGCACACGAACAGGACGCTGGGCTTGCTGGTCATGGAGATCCTTCCGGCGACCGCGATTGCGGGTGGGACTGGTGTCGAGAGTTCGTTCAGGGGAGACGCACGATGGGCGTCAGCCGGTGGATCCGGCGGGAGATGTCATGAAAGGCATGGTCGAACGCCTGCTCCGTGCCCACGCGGACTGGATCCGGGACCGACCAGTGCAGTCGGCGATCGGTGTCGTCACGGAGCAGTTCATGTGCGTTGTCGCACACGGCGACCACCAGATCGTCCGGCCGCACGACGTCCGCCAGATGAGAAGTACGGGTCGCGTCGAGGGTCAGCCCATGCCCGCGCGCCACGGCGACGGCCTGGGGGTGCACCTCATCTACGGGCTCGGTGCCTGCGCAGGCGGCCGGCACCTCGCTCACATGCGCCCACAATGCCGCGGCGAGCTGGGACCGCGCAGAGTTCCGGGTGCACACGAAGACCACTCGGGGGGCTTCAAGGACGACCGCGGGCACCAGATCGCTGAGCGCGTCAGATCTCAGGCGCAGGTAGGTGCGTCGCTGGTCGCCTTCCGATCGGCATCGCTCCACCACGCCGGCCTCGTCGAGGACCTTCAAGTGGTGAGCGAGCAGGTTGGTGGGGAGTCCCATCGCCCGGCCGAGCTCTCCGGGGGAGGCGTCGCCCAGCAGCAGCCGATCGACGATCGACAGCCGCGCAGGATCGCCCAACGCCGCGTGCACACGAGCACGTGCCCGCACCGAGATTGCAAGCTCACTGTTCATTGACTCAAAATATATTGAGTGAAGTGTCCGTCGTCAACTCACGGTCGCCGGCTGAGCATGGTCAAGGTCATGGTGCTTCGTCCGTGCAGGCTGGGCGGGCGTGTCCGCATCCATTCCCTCCGCTGTCGGATGCCGCCCCTGTCGGGCGGCCTGGCCGTGGACCTCACCTGTTTGGAGGGCGGGGAAGCGTGATGGCTGACACCGTGCCGAAAAGCGCCCCGCAGATGACCGCGATGATCGCACCGTCGACGAACGGAGAGATGGCCGACGCCCAGGCGACCGCCGCGATCACTCCCCATAACGGCCGGTGGTCCGCGCACCACTGCCAGAGGGTCAGCAGTCGCTCAATCATGGTCACGCTCCCGTCGGATCGCCCTTCGTTCTGCTGTCAGGGTCAACCATTGTCCACAAGGGTGACGTTGCCAACAGCGGATATAGACAGGCTTCTATGTTTTATGACTTGGCTGCCTCGCATTCACTTCATGTTCACATAGACACTCTTCTATGTCTAACGACCCGGTAGTCGCCGGGTGCCAGCGCCGGAGGGGTCGACCAGCCGGCGGAACGAAGCAGAGGCGGATTTGAAGTGATCACCACCCTGCGCGGACGTGTCGGTCCGTTTGTCGCTGTGGCCGGTCTGGCCATCACGTTGGCCGCATGCGGGGGCGGCAACTCGAACACCTCGACCGGCGGTGGTACCGCGGCCGGCGGCGGGGCCGAACAGCTTTCCGGAACCATCAGAATCGACGGCTCCAGCACTGTGGCGCCGTTGAGCACGGCCGCCTCCGAACTGTTCAAGGAGGAGCAGCCCAGAGTCCAGGTTCCGGTCGGAACCTCGGGGACGGGCGGCGGTTTCGAGAAGTTCTGCGCCGGTGAGACCGACATCTCCGACGCCTCTCGTCCGATCAAGGATGAGGAGAAGGCCGCCTGCCAGGCGAAGGGCATCACCTACGAGGAGTTCACGGTCGCCAACGACGCGCTCACCGTTGTCGTGCCCAAGGAGAACACCTGGGCCACCTGCTTGACCGTGGACCAGCTGAAGAGGATCTGGGAGCCGGACTCCAAGGTCTCGTCCTGGAACCAGATCGACCCCAAGTTCCCCGACGAGCCGCTCAAGCTCTTCGGGCCGGGCACCGACTCCGGCACGTTCGACTACTTCACCGACGTCATCAACGGTGAGGAGGGCAAGAGCCGGACCGACTACCAGCCCTCCGAGGACGACAACGTGATCGTTCAGGGTGTGGCCGGATCCAAGGGCGGGCTCGGCTACTTCGGGTTCTCCTACTTCGAGGAGAACGCCGACAAGCTCAAGGCCGTGCAGGTCGACGGGGGAAGCGGCTGTGTCACCCCCAGCTCCCAGGCCGCGCAGGACGGCACTTACAAGCCGCTGTCCCGGCCGCTGTTCATCTACCCGGCGGCTTCGGCGCTGAAGCGCCCCGAGGTACGGGCATTCGTCGAGTTCTACGTGGCGAACCACGCGGAGATCGCCAAGCAGTCCAAGTTCGTGCCGCTCAACGCGACCCAGGAGACCGAGCTCGAGGGTGACCTGGAGAAGCTCAAGCAGCAGGCCGGTCAGTGACATGGCGGCCGTGAACCAGTGTGCGAGAGCGCTGTGACGGTCTCCGCCCGATCGCTCGCCGCAGGGGCCTCCTCCCGGTCCCTGCGGCGCACGCGCCCCCGTTACGGCGAGACGGCGGTCAAAGGCGCACTCATGACCGCCGCCCTGGTGTCCGTCGCGACCACCGTCGGCATCGTCATCTCCCTGCTGCCGCCGACCGTGAGGTTCTTCGGCAAGGTGAGTATCGGGGAGTACTTCACCGACACTCAGTGGACGCCGCTGTTCGGCGAAGGGCAGCAGCACTATGGAGTACTGCCGCTGCTCAGCGCCACCCTACTGATCACGGCGATCGCCATCGTCGTGGCCGTTCCGCTCGGCCTCGCCGCGGCCATCTATCTCAGCGAGTACGCCTCGCCCCGCGTCCGTGCGACTTTCAAGCCGATTCTCGAAGTCCTCGCCGGTATTCCCACCGTCGTCTACGGCTTCTTCGCACTGACCTTTCTCACTCCGCTCCTTCGCGATATCTGGCCAGGGGGAGAGGGGCCGGACGTGTTCAACGCCCTGTCGGCCGGTCTGGTGATGGGCATCATGATCATCCCGACGGTGGCGTCGTTGTCGGAGGACGCGATGGCGGCCGTGCCCAACTCGCTGAGGCAGGGCGCCTACGCCCTCGGGTCCACCCGCAGAATCGTGGCGGTCCGCGTGGTGCTGCCGGCCGCGCTGTCGGGGATCGTTGCGGCCGTCGTGCTGGCGATCTCACGCGCTGTCGGGGAGACGATGATCGTGGCCATCGCCGCCGGGCTCAGGCCGGACCTGTCGTTCAACCCATTGGACGCGATGCAGACCATGACCGGCTACATCGCCGCGGCCGGCTCCGGTGACCTGCCGACGAGTTCCTTCGACTACACCACGATCTTCGCGGTGGGGGCGCTGCTCTTCGTGCTGACGTTCGTGATGAACGTGATCAGCATCAGGCTGGTCCGCAAGTACCGGGAGGTGTACGAATGACGGGCGTACGACTGCGCAAGCGCTCCCGGCCCGCCGAGCCGGCCTTCAAGGCCGTGCTGCTGGCCAGCCTCGTCGTCGCGGTCCTGTTCCTCGTGGTGCTGCTCGCCTTCGTCCTCACCCAGGGCTGGCCACGGCTCGACGCGCGCTTGTGGGAGAATTTCCCTTCGAAATTGCACCCTGAGCAGGCGGGCGCACAGTCGGCCATCATCGGCACCGTCTACGTCATCGCCCTGACGGCCGTGTTCTGCCTGCCGATCGGCATAGCCAGCGCCATCTATCTGGAGGAGTACGCCGACTCGACACGCTGGTACAACCGGCTGATCGAGTTGAACATCCAGAACCTGGCCGCCGTGCCGTCCATCGTCTACGGCATCCTCGGCCTGGGGATCATCGCACGCGGCATCGGCTTCGGGGCGAGCATTCTGACGGCTTCGCTGACCTTGTCGCTGCTGGTGTTGCCCATCGTCATCATCTCGGCCCGGGAAGCCATCAGAGCGGTGCCGAACTCCATACGTCTCGGCTCGCTGGCATTGGGCGCAACCCAGTGGCAGACCATCCGCCGCCAGGTGCTGCCCGCCGCGATCCCGGGAATCGCCACGGGGTCGATCCTCGCGCTGTCCCGGGCGATAGGCGAGGCGGCGCCGCTTCTGCTGCTGGGTGCGGTGACCTACATCGCGTTCAACCCCGCGAGCATCCTGGACCTGTACACGGTGCTCCCCATCCAGATCTACAACTGGATCGCCCAGCCGGAAGCGGAGTTCCGCACACTGGCCGCGGCCGCGATCGTCATCCTGCTGGTCATTTTGCTGGTGCTGAACTCGCTGGCGATCTGGCTGCGCAACCGCTACCAGAAGCGCTGGTGACCCTGATGACTCCTTCCCGCTCGACCATCGACCAGGTGGAAGCCATGCCCGACAGCACCCCCGTGTCGCCGTCCCTCACCCCCGGCGGCAGGAACGAACGGCACGCGCCCGTCCCGGAAGGCGCGTACGACACAAGGCACGATCGACCCGAGCCCCCCCTGGACGACCCGGTGTTCGAAGTGTCCGGCCTGAACGTCCACTACGGATCCTACGAAGCGGTTCGCGACGTCTCCATGACGATCGGCGCGCAGCAGATCACCGCGATGATCGGCCCGTCGGGCTGTGGCAAGAGTACGGTCCTGCGTTGCTTCAACCGCATGAACGATCTCGTACCGGGCGCGCATGTCCAAGGCAAGATCAGCTATCACGGTGAGGATCTTTACGCCGACTACATCGACCCCATTGAGGTGCGGCGCCGCATCGGCATGGTCTTCCAGAAGCCGAACCCTTTTCCCAAGTCCATCTACGACAACATCGCCTACGGCCCGAGGGTCAACGGCGTGCGGCGCGGCATGGACGACATCGTCGAGCAGGCCTTGACCGGCGCCGCCCTGTGGGACGAGGTCAAGGACAAGCTCAAGGAGAGTGCCCTGGCCCTGTCCGGAGGACAGCAGCAGCGGCTGTGCATCGCGCGCACCATTGCGGTCCAGCCCGAGGTCATCTTGATGGACGAGCCCTGCTCGGCGCTCGACCCCATCGCCACCGCCAAGATCGAAGACCTGATGCACACGCTGGCCCGCACCTACGCGATCATCATCGTGACCCACAACATGCAGCAGGCGGCACGTGTCTCCGACCGCACCGCCTTCTTCACCGCGGAACTCGACGAAAACGGCGTACGGCATGGGCGGCTCGTCGAGTATGCGGAGACGGGGAAGCTTTTCACCACGCCGTCCGACAAACGGACCGAGGGCTACATCACCGGCCGCTTCGGGTGAGACGGAGGTGGTGATCGCCATGCCGACCGCGGAATCCCCGACGGAACCGGGCGCCGGTGAACCCGTTCGATTCCTCGGCGAAGCACCCCTCGTCCTGATGATCGTCGACGCCACGTGGGAGGCCGTGGAGCTTCTCGTGGCGGAGCTGTCGCGCCGTGATGTGGAGGTGATCTGGTGCTCCGACGGAGCCGAAGCCTTGCTGAAGGCGGGGGCGCGGACGCCCGATGTCGTGCTGGCCTCCGCGGATATCCCCGTCCTGTGCGGGGCGGAGCTGACACGGGCGCTGCGCCGGAATCTGGACACCCCTGTGATCATTGGAGTGAGCGGATCGGACGCGCAGGAGACGGCCGCCAAGGCGCTCGAGGCGGGGGCCATCGCCTGCGTCTCCAAGCCTTACCGGCTGGAGCAACTGCTCCCGATGGTGATCGCGGCCAAGAACAACGAGAACAGCGCCCCCGTCCTCGAACGGGGCGTTCTGCTCCTCGATCCCGCCGCGGTCACGGTCCACCTGCGGGGTGTGCCCGTTCACCTTCCACTTCGAGAGTTCCAGCTCTTGCACCTGCTGATGAGACGTCCCGGTACGGTTCTGCGCCGGGAGCAGATCTACCGGCTCATCTGGGGCGCCGGCGCGCATGCGACGACCAACACCCTGGCAGTGCACGTCAAACGGCTGCGCGCACGACTGGGGGACAACCAGGAGGAACCTCGGATCATCCAGACCGTGCGGGGGGTCGGCTACCGTTTCGTCAGCCCGGCCGAATAGCCCCCTTCCCCATGGGCGGCGGCATGGTCGTACTCTTGGGGGCGTGTCAGAGCCGGCGTTCAACGACGAGATCTCGCCAGGCGACAGAAGTGCCCCGTTCCCAGGACCGGCCTTGTCCCGTCAGGACGCCGAAGCGGTCGCGCGCGTGCTGAAGGCCGTTGCCGACCCTACCCGCCTCCAACTCCTGAGCATGATCGACGGGAGCGAGAACGGCGAGGCGTGCGTCTGCGACCTCACCGAGCCGTTGGGACTCACCCAACCCACGATCAGTCACCACCTCAAACTCATGGTGGACGCCGGGATCCTCATGAGGGAGAAGCGTGGGGTATGGGCGATGTACTCCATCGTTCCCGAGCGGATCGACGCGCTACGCGCGTTCCTGCCTCCACGTTGAGGCGCTGGACAGCGTCACTGAGGACGGAGAAGATAGACGCATGGCTATATCTGCAGTAGATACCGCACAGGGCGCAGCGCCTATGGTGTGTGTGGCATCCGCGCCGGGTCGGCCGATCGAAGCAGATGTGGCACGTTGGCTCGCCGGTCTTTTCGGGGAACTGGGCGATCCGCTTCGGCTGCGCCTTCTCGCTCTCTCCACCACGAAGAGCCATATCGGCGCGTTGGAGTGCGCAAGGGTCCTGAGAGAGCCGGGCCAGATCGTCATGGAGCATCTGGAGGGCCTCGCCGCGGCCGGTTTCCTGGCTGCCGACACGAGGGACGGATGCCGGGAGTACCACCTCACGGAGTTCGGCGCCGCTTTATTCGACATGCTGAACCTTCTCGTCTGACCGTTCATCCTTCCGTCGGCGAAAATTCATCCTCCTGCGCATCGCCCGTATGAGCTGCGCATATAGATTGATGTCGATGCGATGGGCAAGGCTGATCCGGTAACCGCGCAGGAGTCCTGACAGCATCGTCGGCCCACGGCGGTCCGGATGGTACGCCGAGCGCCCTACTCGGCATCGAACGGCGTCCGGGAGTCGCTGGGCCGATCTCACTGATGCGCCGGCACGGCCTTCGCGTCTACGTCATCACCGCCGGCGCCGGCGGATGCCGCGGGCCGAAACGAACTCTTCCTGAGGACGGTCGATGGACACACTCGATGAATTCCGCCACTTCGACAACGACGGCGTGCTGAAGCGCATAGCGGAGCGGTGCGCGCGGAAGTTCGCCGGCATCTTCTCCCAGGAGACCATCGAACTGTACGTGCGCGAGTCGTATCTGGCTCTGTATCGGACCGCGCGGGTCAAAAGCCACCTGCATGTGCTCACCCAGCGTTTCGCGGCCGACCGGCTGACCGCCTTGGCACAGGTGAAGGGGCTGACTCCCAAGCCGGTCATCGAGATCCTGTTCGTCTGCACCCAGAACGCCGGGCGTTCCCAGATGGCCGCGGCGCTCATGAACGATCATGCGCAGGGCCGGGTGCACGTGCGCACGGCCGGTGCCGAACCGGCGTCCGACATCGAACCGGCCGTCGTGGCGGCTCTGCTCGAAGTGGGGCTCGACGTCTCTACCGAGTTCCCCAAGCCTCTCACCGACGACGTACTCCGAGCAGCTGACGTCATCGTCACAATGGGCTGCGGAGACGCCTGCCCGATCTACCCAGGCAAGCGGTATTTGGACTGGGCGCTGCCCGACCCTCAAGGGAGAAGCGTAGAAGAGGTGGGGGTGATCCGAGACCTGATCGACACTCACGTCCGCGCCCTGCTCGACGAGCTTCAGCCCGCGGTCGGTCACCACCGCTGAGGCGGCGAAGTGGCCACGCGGCGAAAGCCGTGGCCGAACCGGGCCGGCGTCGTGGACAAGCAGTGGCGCCGAGCGAGTCGGGTGGGGGCTTGACCGGTCAGCGACGGGGCGGATCGCATGAGCGAATACTGTCGCGATAACATCAGTGTGTGCTGATGTCATTAGATGCTGATCTGATCAGAGTGCTGGCGGATCCGCTCCGGCTTCGAATCGTTTCCCTGCTCGCCCGTGAGACCTTGTGCACTACCCATCTGGTCACGGAGACCGGGGCGCGGCAGACCAACCTGTCCAACCACCTGCGCGTGCTGCGCGATGCGGGTGTGGTGGAGACGGAGCCGTGCGGCCGCTTCACCTACTACCGCCTCAGACCCGAGGTCATCGCCTCCCTTGCCGGTCAGTTCGGCGAGCTGGCCGAGACCGCCCGTGCCACCGCCGCCGCAGACAACAAGAGGGCCTGCCCATGACCACCCGAGAAATGACCGGCCAACCGCCGGACGGTGCCGCCGGCGTCGTCGGCAAGCTCTCCACCCTTGATCGCTTCCTGGCGGTATGGATCATCGTCGCCATGGCGCTGGGCCTCGGGCTCGGCCGCCTCATCCCCGGCTTGGGCGACGTCCTGTCCAAGGTCGAAATCGGCGGTATCTCACTGCCCATCGCGGCCGGTCTGCTGATCATGATGTATCCGGTGCTGGCCAAGGTCCGCTACGACCGGCTGGACGCCGTCACCGGCGACAGGCGGCTGATGGCCTCCTCGCTGGTGGCCAACTGGGTGGTCGGCCCGGCCGTGATGTTCGCCCTGGCGTGGATCTTCCTGCCCGACCTGCCGGAATACCGGACGGGGCTGATCATCGTAGGTCTCGCGCGCTGCATCGCCATGGTGATCATCTGGAATGACCTGGCGTGCGGCGACCGGGAGGCGGCCGCCGTACTGGTGGCGCTGAACTCACTGTTCCAGGTCCTGGTGTTCGGCCTGCTCGGCTGGTTCTACCTCGACCTGCTGCCGGGGTGGCTCGGTCTTGGAGAGGGGCAGCACCTCGACATCTCCGCACTCAAGATCGCACTGAACGTCGTCATCTTCCTCGGTATCCCGCTGCTCGCCGGCTTCCTCACCCGCCGCCTCGGAGAACGGAGGCTCGGACGCGAGCGTTACGAGGCCGTGGTGCTGCCGAAGATCGGACCATGGGCCCTGTACGGGCTGCTGTTCACCATTGTGATCCTGTTCGCCCTGCAGGGGAAGGCGATCACCTCCCAGCCCGGCGACGTTGCCCGTATCGCCCTGCCATTGCTGGCGTACTTCGCGGTCATGTGGTTCGGCGCTTTCGCTCTCGGCAGGGTTCTGGGCTTGCCGTATGACCGCACCGCGACCCTGGCCTTCACCGCGGCGGGCAACAATTTCGAGCTGGCCATCGCCGTCGCCATCGCGACCTTCGGCGTCACCTCCGGCCAGGCCCTGTCCGGGGTCGTCGGGCCGCTCATCGAAGTCCCGGTACTTGTGGCTTTGGTCTATGTCTCGCTGGCCTGGCGCAGAAGATTCACCCCCGCTGTCCGGTAAGGTGACCCGTTGAAGAGGAGGCCAGGCTCTACCCGGCTGTTGAGCCGGGCCTCCGGGCCAGAGCGAGGTAGGCGATCGGGCCGAAGGGCTGGACGGCCAGGACCGGCCACCACAGTGCCTTGTGGCCGCGTAGCCGGTTCTGCGGGCGACGGAACAGATCGGCGGCGGCGGTCGCGGTCAGTGCCATCTCCACCGAGGCGAGCGTCAAGAGGATCGTCTGCTGCCGCGGCGTGAGATCCGCCCACCGCCTGGACCGGCCCGGACATTCACTCGTCCGCCGCTCCGTGATTTGCGCAGTATCGGATGCTTCTTTCACCTTTCTCCCTTCAGAGATCTCGCACAGATCCGGCGTGGGCGGTGCGGCCGAGTCGCAGGCCGTTCCTCAACGGCTCAGCACGACCTTCAGCGCTCCGGTCTTCGCCGGGTCGCTGAACACCTCGTAGGCCTTCTCGAAGTCGTTGAGGGCGAAGCGGTGGGTGACCAGTCCGCCGACGTCCAGCCGTCCTTCATCGAGCATCTTGAGCAAGGTCGGCGTGGAATAGGTGTCGACCAGCCCGGTCGTGATCGTGAGGTTGCGGATCCACAGGTCTTCCAGGTGCAGCGTGGCCGGCTTTCCGTGAACACCGACGTTGGCCACCCGGCCTCCCGGGCGGGTGAGGCCGGTGCACAGTTCGAACGTCTCGGGCGTGCCGACGGCCTCGATCAGCACGTCGGCGCCGAGGCCGCCGGTCACCGAGTGGACGACCTCCAACGGGTCGTCTTCGGGCTTGATCGTGATGTCGGCCCCGAACCGCTTGGCGGCGTCGAGCCGGGGCTCCGCCTTGTCGATGGCGATGACCAGGGATGGCGTGAACAGTTGGGCGGTCAGGATGGCGGCCAGCCCGATGGGCCCGGCCCCCACTACTGCCACGGTGTCGCCGGGGCGGACCCGGCCGTTGAGGACACCGACCTCGTAGGAGGTGGGAAGGATGTCGGCGAGCAGAACGGCCGCCTCGTCGGTCGTGCGGGCCGGCAGCTTGTACGTGGACAGGTCGGCGAACGGGATCCGCGCGAACTCGGCCTGGACACCGTCGATCAGGTGGCCCAGCATCCAGCCGCCTCCGTTGCGGCACTGGCCGTAGACGCTTCTCCTGCAGTAGGCGCACACGCCGCAGGCGGAGATGCAGGAGGCCACGACGCGGTCACCGGGCACCAGCCCGCTGACTCCGCTGCCGATCCCGACGACGGTACCGACCGCCTCGTGGCCGAGAATCCGTCCCTGTTCGACCTCGGGGACGTCACCGGCCAGGATGTGGAGGTCCGTTCCGCAGATCGTGACCATGTCCACTTGGATGATGGCATCACGGGGATCGATGATCGCGGGATCGGGCACCTGGGTCCACGACCTCTGCCCGGGGCCTGCGTAAACCAGAGCTTTCACTGTCTCCTCCTCGATGGACTCACCGCAGGGAAGTTCCATCGTCACCAGCGTCCGGCGGATCGACGGCCGCAGACAGTGCCCGCCGACCCGACCAAGCGGGACCAACGTCCCGGAGCGGAACCGATCGCCCGCGCGGCGCCTGACGCCGGGGCCGCGCAGCCATGGATGGCTCTGGACCACATCCTCGATCACGTCGACATCGGGATACGTCCGCCGCGAGCCGGCCGGCGTCGTGGCAGAGGTGGTTGACGGTCCGCCGTCGGCCGAGCCGGAAGCACCGAAGGTGATCTCGGGCTTCGCCGGAACCCGCTGTTGGATCGGCCCTCATCTCCGCCCGGCGAACAGAGTGTCGTCCTCCTGCCACCGCAGTTCGTCGAGCACGTCGATCACGCCGTTGACCCGCTCGATCATGGCCACGATGGTCCGGGCCTCGCTGTGGTGGGCGATATGACCGCCCACGGTCACCACGCCCTGTGACACCGAGACGTGGACCCCTGAGGTGTCCATCCACAAAGGGCCGCTGAGAATGTCGTCGCGGATCTCGGCGGCGATGTCCTCGTCGGTCCGTGTGAAGACCTTGAGCAGGTCGTGACGGCTGACGATGCCCACCAGCACACCTTCCTCGTCGACCACCGGCAGCCGTTTGACCCCGTGCACGTCCATGGCACGTGCGGCGGCCACCACACTGGCGTACGGCCTGACGGTGATCGCCGGCGTGCTCATCAGCTCGACGGCCGTCTCGCCCCGCGCCTTGTCCTCCGGGTCGGAACCCCCGCCGACGCGCCGGCGCAGCCGTGCCCGGAGGGGAGGCCGGTAGTCCTCGCCGTAGTACCGCTGCCTGAACTCCTCCTTGCGCAGCAGATCGGCCTCGGAGAGGACGCCGATCACGTGCCCCTCGCCGTCCACCACCGGCACGGCGCTCACGCCGTGGTGCACGAGCACCTCCGCCACGTCCTTGAAGGGTGTGCTGCCGTTGACGGAGGCGACCTCAGTGGTCATCACGTCCCGCACCTTCTTGTGCATGATCGGCTCCCTCCGCGCGCTGTCGAGGCACCTGTCTCGGTGCGAGCGTCCCCGCCCACCGGTGCGCTCATGCGACATCCACGCTCCTCTTCATCGAATCCTGGAACGGGACCAGGAGCGTAGAGACGGAGGTCCCTGTGCCTGGCGACGTTCGGTCCGTCGCGGCGTTGGTCCGAGCCTTGCCGAGCTGCGCCGGGACTCCTCGGGAGGGGGACGGAGGCCCACGCGGTACAGGACCTTCGGCCCTGATCAGGGCGCCGGACCCGGCGGGAAGGTGGAAGCACGACGAGAGATCGACCAGTCGTGCGACGACGTCCTCGCCGGTGCCGTACCCGCCCGCCCCCGTCTTCGAGCCTCAACCTCCTCCACAAGGACACGAGTATGTGCAACTACTGCGGTTGCCGGGACTTTCCGCTGATCGGCCGCCTGTCCCAGGAGCACTGGGACATCGCCGAGTGCGCGGGAGCGCTGCGCCGCGCCATCGGCGAAGGCCGGCACGGCGAGGCCAAGGCGATCCTCGACGAGCTGATGTCCCGGCTGATCCCGCACACCGCCGTCGAGGAGAGCGGGCTGTTCGCCGAGCTCCGCGCCGACGGGCCGCTGGCAGAGGAGGTGGAGCGGCTCTGCGCCGAACACGCCGGCATCCACGGCGTGCTGGGAGCGGTCGACCGGGCCGCGCCCGACTGGCCCGCCGTTCTGGCGGCCCTGGACCTGCTGCACCAGCACATCGATCACGAGGAGCACGGGCTGTTCCCCGCCGCCGTCATCATGCTGCCGCTCGCGGCCTGGGACCGCATCACACCGGGCCAGGCCCCGGCGCAGACCGGATAGCCGGCACATCCGAACGGCCCGGCAGGACGAGTCCGGACGGTGTCCGTCCACGCGGTGACCATCGCTCGCTCCATCGACCGGCCGATGTCCCCGGCCGCCGGGCAGGCGAAGCCGGCGGCGTTCCGCGCCGAGGAGGTGCTGCCGCACGCCGCGGCCGAGGAGAGGACCCTGTACGCCGCCGCGGCGCGCACACGGCGTCGATCTGGGAGCTCTTCTCAGTGACGCGCACGAGATCACCGGCTGAACCGGCCTGCGACTCCTGCCGCGGGTGGATGGCGAAAGGGCCGATCATCTCACTGGCCGGTCACCTTGAACAGGCCGTGCGCGCCCGCCTCGGCCTGGCGCATCGTGTGGTCGACCACCGGGTAGGTGCCCGCCTCCGGGAAGAGTGTCTACCAGTCGCCGCCCTCTTCCTCGTCGTCTTCGAAGACCTCCTCGATGATCTCACCGGCCACGAGGCCGCCGACAACGCCGGCCGCACCGGCGGCGGCCACCCCGCCCCAGCCGGGGCCGCGGTGCTCGTGATCGTGGTGGCCGTGATCGCCGTGACCGTACTCGGCGTGGCCGTAACCCTGGTGGCCGAAGCCGGCGTGGTGGCCGCCGTACTGAGCGAGGCCGTCCAGCCAGCGGCCGATCTCGCCGGGCCAGTCGGTGTGCATGGCGTCGTCGTGGCCGATGGTGAAGCGCCCGATGGCGTCACCGGAGAAGCGGCCGGCGCGCTTGTCGGCCTCCAGGATGACCTCCAGGCCCCCCGGGCTGGTGATGAAGGTGAGCTCGACCTGCCCGATCACGCCGGAGTGCTGGGGCGGCGGGTAGAACTCGATCTCCTGGTAGAACGGCAGTCGCTGATCGGAGCCGAAGATCTGGCCGATCTCCAGGTCGGCGGACTCGAACTGGAAGCCGAGGTCCAGGAACGCCTGCAGGACGCGCAGCTGAGAGGGCAGCGGCTCGACGGAGACCATGTCGAGGTCGCCCTTGTCGACGGCCTTGGCGATGGCGACCTCGGTGCGCACGCCCAGTGCCATGCCGTGCAGGGGCCGGCCGCTGATCTCGCTGATCGGCGTCTCCCAGGGCACCGGGATGCTGAAGTCGATGGCGCGGCTCTCACCCTTGCGGAGAGTGAAGGGCTCCGAGACCTGGGCGCGCAGGAACTCGGCCGCTCCGGCCGCCTCGCCATCGCCATGTTCGAGCTCGGCCCTGGCCACCAGACCAAGGGTGATGTGCTCGATCTCGGCGTCGAAGTCACCGCCGTTGAGCCGTACTTCGCCGGTGAGCGTCCCGCCTGGCTGGGTGCGTTGAGTGGTCAGGACGGTGTCCACCGAGGGGGCGCCGACACCGAAGGCGCCCAGCATCCGTTTGAGGACCACGGGTTACTCTCTCCTATCGAAGATGGATGGCATGTGTCAGCCACCTCGCCTGAACGATCAACATCCGGGCGAGGTTCCCGCGAAGCGGAATCCATCTTCGCGACAGAGAAAAGGCGACAGTGAATAGACGGAATGCAGTAATTTATGGCCGCTTAAGTAGCTCTATGAGGTTTGGCCGGGTCGGACGTCACCGAAGGTCGCTGTCAAGGGTTGTTGCGGGAATCATCGTGGTGGCCGGCATGAACGGCGGATCTACGGTGAATGGCTACTCCCGGAATGCCGGAAATGCCAGCATGGACCGACAGGCAGCCCGCAGATCCTCTGGCAGCCGCGCGTAGTCATCGAACTCCCTGCTCTCCTACGCCGGGCTGTGATCCGGCTGGGCCGCGCCCGCTCCAGCACGTCCGCCTGGCTGCCCGGCAGCTGGCCGTGCGCTTCGGACTCGCCGATGATGTGGCCGAGTTCCTCCAGCGTGGCGCCGTGGTGCAGCTCCTCGACGGGCTCGATGCCGACCGCCCGCAGCAATTTCCGCCTCGAAGAGTTCCCTTGGGCGCAACCTGCGGCTCGGCGTTCACTTGACCGATGCCGTCCGTGGCTTGCGGTAGAGCCAGACGAGGCGAGGTTCGAGAAGCCATTTGAAGAGCGTCCGGGTCTCGGGAAGGCACAGGGCGATCGCGAGGGCGAAACAGGTACAGCTGATAGCCAGGACGCCGAGCGGACCGTGCAGCCAAGGGAGGCTCAGCCAGCCCATCTCCTTGGCGATGAGCACGGGCACGCCGTGCAGGAGATAGCAGTAGAGCGTCCGGGTGCCCATGTCGGAGAACCACGTCTGGCGGCGTGGCACCAGCGCCAGGATGGCCGCCGACATCACCAGTGCGGCGATCAGCAGGCCGGCCCGCACCCCCATGCCGACCCACCAGGACATGTGCATGTCCTGGTAGCTGTCCTTGAAGTAGATCGGTGCCAGCTTGACATGCGGGGCCATCGCGATCGCCACCCCTGCCGCGCCGGTCAGCACGCCGACCGCGGCCACCTTGAGCCAGGTGCGGTCGAGCATCTCGAAATGCCGCGGCTGCAGTTGCAGCCCGAGCACGAAGAACGGCATCAGCCCGAAGAACCGGTCCATGCTGAAGTCGCCGGGCAGGTCGGAGAAGCCCGCCAGCAGGTAGACGGCGACCGCGATCGGCAGCGGGTGGCGCATGCGCTTCCACACTGGCGTGGAGAGCCGCCACAGCAGCAGGGCGAGCAGGTACCAGTTGAGCCAGGCCGGGTCGATGATCGTCAGGCTCCACTTGTGGCCGAGCGCGAAGCGGAGCACGGCGTAGCCGATCTCCACGATCACGTACGGCACCAGGAAGGTGTCGACGAGCTTGTTCGTCTTGGCGTTGGAGTTCCAGAAGTTCCGGCTCAGGTAGCCGCTGATGATGACGAACAGCGGCATGTGGAACACGTAGATGAACAGGTAGGCCGAGCGCGAGGAGTGCGCCGACAGCGTCGGCACCAGCGCGTGCCCGGTCGGCACCAGCGCGATGAGCAGGAACTTCACATTGTCCAGGTACGGCTCCCGCGGCCGCTTGCCAGCGGTGGGTGGTCTGTCGCGCTGAGCGGCCGGAGACATCACTGCCATCGCGCTCACGCCGGACGATGGGGTTGCCGGGGCGGTGGAGGCGGGACGGCTGATGCTCACGGGCGCTCGGATCTGTCGAGGAACGATGACGAGCAGGTGACCTTAGCGGTGTTGTCTGAGAGAACGCTCATAGTTCATCGGCGCTACGGCATACCGGAGACTGTTCTACGCGTGAGCATGGCTGTATCCGGAATCGTCTCCGCCATCGTCATCGGCGCCCTCGGGCGATTGGTCGTGCCTGGACGGCAGAGCATCGGCATCCTGCTGACGATGCTGATCGGCATTGTCTCCGCCCTGGTCGGCACTGCGATCGCCGCAGCCCTGGGGGTAGCGGTCACCAGGGGCGTCGACTGGATCGAACCGGTGATCCAGGTCGTTGTGGCGGCGGTCGGAGTGGCCCTGGTGTCAGGTCTGATGGGGAGGCGCGGCGCCTGACGGTGGAGAGCGCGAACTCACGTCAAGTTGGCGGAGCCGCGCAGGTTCCGGAACATGCTCAGAGTTCGTCCTTGCGCGCGAGAGTGACGAGGTGTGACCTGTCCGCTTCGCCAGGTGACGTAGGTTTCGCATTGCTACGGTAGCGCTCATGGGACATCGGAAGAACCGGCGTGATCTACCATTTCGCGATGTTAGGTATCCGCCGGGGTTCCTGATTCCCGCCTCGGTCTGCGGGCGCCGACGTCCATCCCGGTGGACCGCATCGGGCCCCGCGTCCTGATGACGTCCCCGGCTGCCCGTCTTGCGTGGCTGGACGCACTGCGGGGCATCGGGGCGACCGCGGTGCTCGCCGAACACCTGCTGCCGGGGGTCCTGCCGTCGTTGCGGCCCTACTGGTTCAACCTCGGCATCTACGGTGTTCTGGTCTTCTTCCTGGTGAGCGGCTATATCATCCCGACCTCGCTGGAACGTCGCGGGGATGTGCGGGCTTTCTGGATCAGCAGGGCCTTCCGCCTGTACCCCCTGTACCTGGTGGTCATCGGCCTGGTTCTCGCCATGAGTGTGTGGGTGCCCGTACGCGCGGCCGTGCCACGCGACGGCTCGGCGATCGTGGCGCATGCGACCATGCTGCTCGACGTGGTCGGCGTCGCCGGTCTCGCGGACACCATGTGGACGCTCTCCTACGAAATGGTCTTCTACCTGCTGGTCACCGCGTTGTTCGCGACCAGAGGGCGTACGCCTGGCGCTGTGCTCGCGGTCGGGTTCGGCGTCATCGCCTGCGCGGCGGGACTGGTGCTGTCGAAGCCTCTCCTGGCGGGTGCCTGGCTCGCATGGGGCTCGTGCGCCGTCTTCGCCGTGGCATCGGCCTGTGTGATGGCGAACAGGTTCCCCCGGACGGCGTCCTCCGTGCTCGGTCTCATGGCGCTGGTCCTGTTGTTGCTGGGCAGCGGGACTCCGTGGTTCAGCGGGGCGATTCTCGCGGTGATGTTCACCGGTACGGCCGTCTATCGATGGGAGCAGGGCTCGGGAAGCTTATGGCCGGTGGCGCTCGCCGCACTGCTGGTGTCGCTGTCTCCCATCTGGGCGATCCAGAACGGATGGTGGTGGGTCCGGCCAGATGTGTGGATCACCACTGTCGCGCTCGCCGGTTCGACCTTCGCCGGGGCGATGGCCATCCGGCGCCTTCGCCTGCCACGAGTCCTGCTCTGGCTCGGCCTCATCAGCTATTCGCTGTACCTCGTGCACGTCCCAATGCTGAAACTGCTCACCATGATCACCGGCGACATGCGCTGGTCGCCGCTCCATGTTCGGGTTCTGGCGGCCGTGACCTTCGTGCTCCTCATCCTGCTCACGAGCTGGTCCACATATCGGTGCATCGAAGCCCCCGCACAGCGCCTGGGCCGGCGCCTCACCGCGGGCGCGTCGGCCCTCGCGCGGCCGGGTCGGACTGCGGCGCGGTTGTGAGGCCTGCGCGGCTCGGTGACGATGATGCCCCACCGGTCAGCCGAAATGTCGAAGTCTGCGAAGGTGCTCTACTTTCGCGCTCGCGGCCGATGATCGCGCAGGTCAGTCAGTGTGTGTGCTCCCCGCGCACGCGGGGATGGGGAACAACGACCAGCTGTACTACTGCTGCCGCTACCCCGCCGAGTACGCCCTGGCGAACAAGGTGGACCATCCCAAGACCGTGTACCGTCCGTGCCGGTTCAGCCCGTCCACTCATCGGTGAGCCGGGCCAGATTCGCTTGGTGGCGCTCGCGGGCGAGACGCTCACCGGTCAGCGTCGACAGGTCCACCTCGATGCCGCCGTCGAGCAGTCGCGCGTCCGCCGGATGGGCCAGATGTCGCTGGAATCTGGGTATGGGCAGGCGCACGAGCGGATCGCCTGGTATGCATGCCGACCCAGAACAGCAGGGGCGAAGTCTGCCGTTCGCGTCCCATCAGCCGGTCCAGGTCGCCGCAGGTGTGTCGGATGGTGCCGGTCCCCGGCCAGGGGCCCACCCACGTGGGTCGTCGACGAGCCGCTATCGGTGGATGTCGTGTCGCCCCCGCCCGGCGGTGTCCGCTCATCCCGGGCGTCCTTCTCATGACCTCTCGCTAAACCTTGTTCGCACAACACGGCTCACGATGGATAGTGCGACATGGGCCATCTTGCTGATCCGGCCGCCGCCGTTGAGGCCTTCGACTGCTCCACGTGCGAGGCGCCGGCGGGCAGCGCCTGCCGGACTCGGGGCGGCAAGGTCGCCCCGAAACCTCAGTGGCTGCCGGACAGCTCCCCTGACAAGGTGGCGTGCATGCGAGCGCTGGCCTGGTTGAGACCGATGATCCGCACGGCCTTGCCGCGGGCGGCGTACTTCGCTTCGACGGCGTCCAGAGCCGCGACGGAGGAGGCGTCCCATATGTGGGCGTCGGTCAAGTCGATGACCACGTCGTCAGGGTCGCCTGTGTAGTCGAACTGGGAGATCAGGTCGTTGCTGGAGGCGAAGAACAGCTCGCCTGTGACGGCGTAGACGACTTGGCCCCCGTCCGGATCGACGACGGCCGAGACCTCGGCCAGGTGCGCCACCCGGCGGGCGAAGATGACCAGGCCGGTCAGGGAGCCGGCGACGACGCCGATGGCCAGGTTGTGGGTGGCGACCACGGCCGCGACGGTGATCACCATGACGCCGATCTCGCCGGCCGGCATGCGCTTGAGCGTGGCCGGCGCGATGGAGTGCCAGTCGAAGGTGCCGACCGAGACCAGGATCATGACGGCGACCAAGGCGGCCATCGGGATCTGGGAGACCAGCGGGCCGAACACGATGCACAACACCATGAGCATGACGCCGGCGGTGAAGGTGGAAAGCCGGGTGCGGGCGCCGTTCTTGACGTTGATCATGGTCTGGCCGATCATGGCGCAGCCGCCCATGCCGCCGAAGAAGCCGGTGACGATGTTGGCGATGCCTTGGCCGATGGACTCGCGGGTCTTGGAGGAGTGAGTGTCGGTCAAGTCGTCGACCAGCTTGGCCGTCATCAGCGATTCCATGAGCCCGACCAGGGCGAAGCCGAGCGCGTACGGGGCGATGAGGGTCAGGGTGTCCAGCGTGAAGGGCACGTCCGGCAGGCCGGGGATGGGCAGCGCGGAGGGCAGCGCGCCGCGGTCGCCGACGGTGGGCACGGCCAGGTGGGCGCCGATGGTCAGCGCGGTGAGCGCGGCGATGGAGATCAGCGGTGCTGGGATCGCCTTGGTCAGCCCGGGCAGGAAAACCATCAGCGCCAGCGCGCCGCCGACTAGCGGGTAGACGATCCACGGCACGTCGACCAGCTCGGGCACTTGAGCCATGAAGATCAGGATGGCCAGGGCGTTGACGAAGCCGACCATGACGCTGCGCGGCACGAACCGCATCAGCTTGGCCACGCCCAGCGCGCCTAGCGCGATCTGGATGAGGCCGCCGAGGATAACGGTGGCGACCAGGTAGCCCAGGCCGTATTCGCGGGCCAGCGGGGCGACCACCAGGGCGATCGCGCCGGTTGCCGCGGAGATCATCGCGGGACGGCCGCCGGCGATGGCGATGACCACGGCCATGGTGAAGGAGGCGAACAGCCCGACGCTGGGATCGACCCCGGCGATTATGGAGAACGAGATCGCCTCGGGGATCAGGGCGAGCGCGACGACCAGGCCGGACAGGATCTCGGTGCGGGCCACCGAGGGCGTCAGCCAGGCGGGGCGGGTGGGCCGCAGGCGGGCGGCCAGGGTCGCGGACGGTCGGGCGGGCACAGATGAGTGAGGCAACAGGCGTCCTTTGAACGTGGAGCGGCCCCTTGTCGGGGGCAGTGGGCAGCAGGCCACCGGCCGTTGGCGCGGCGGCGGCAGGTGAGGAAGCGGCCGGGTGAAGGGGCCGCGAGGGCACGCTCGCGGGCGTGCCCGAGTCAAAGGAGGGCGGCAGGCGCCGGGCGACGACAACGACGACGTCGGCGGCGCTGCCTCAGGTAGGTCACGGCGGGCAGCAAGCGGTGGTGATCAAAGGTATGCGCGCGTCGATGTTCCTTACCTCGTGACGGGGGTGGCGCTCGTGCCGGCACAGATGCATGTCTGGGGACCGAGGGCGCCAGGATGGTATGTCTGGGTCTGTGCCGGAACGTCATAATGCGGTCTGGCCATCGGAAACTCTACCTTAACGTTAGAGTAGAGATCTGGCGGGGGCGAGTGTGCACGCCTGCACCGCCGCCACCCGTGGAGCAGTGAGGTTGTGCGAAGGATGGACGTATCGGCGCTTTCCGCCGCCGAGGGCGAGCTTCCGGCTGAGCCGAGCAGTGGCAGAGATCACAGCGAAGCTCGCAGCGGAGGTCATATGCACATCGGGCAGGTGGCGGCGCGGACCGAGCTGTCGTTGCGGACCATCCGGCACTACGACGAGGTGGGCCTGGTGCGGCCCTCGGCGCGCAGCCAGGGCGGCTTCCGGCTCTACACCGAGGCCGACGTGGCCCGGCTGATGGTGATCCGCCGGATGAAGCCGCTCGGCTTCACCCTGGAGCAGATGGGCGAGCTGCTGGCCGTCACCGACCGACTCGACAACAGCGGCGCGGCGGCGGCCCTGGAGGCGGCAGAGCGGGAGCAGCTGCTGGCGCGGCTGGGCCGCTTCGAGCAGGCCACCCGCGAGCGCTGCCAGGCGTTGCGCACCCAGTTGGGCCGGGCTGAGGAATTCGCGGCCGACCTGCAGCGCCGCGCCGGCCAGCTGACCGGCGGCCCGGCCTGACCGGCGGCCGAGCTCACCTGAACCGCGCAGCAGGAGCTGCAGAGCCAGTTGGACGCGCTGGAGGGCGCGGGCTGCCAGCTGATCTTCTCGGAGAAGATCAGCACCCGGGTCAAGGTGCGGCCGGAGTTCACCAAGGCGATGGAGTGCGCGCGCACGATCAAGACGGCGGTGCCGCACCATCAGGTGATCTTCACGGTGCACAAGATGAAGCGGCTGGGCCGAGGCGCGGCCGAACTCCTGGTCATCGTCGAGGAGTTGCGCCGGGCCGATATTCAGCTGGACCTGCTCACCGGCCCGCTGCAGGAGATCTACAACCCGTCCGAGCACGGAGCGGCGCTGTTCGCGTTCTTCGCCAGGATGGCCGAGTCCGAGCGGGAGTACATCTGCGAGAAGTCGCTGGAGGGCCGAGCCTCAACCCGTGAACGCGGCCGCCACGGCGGGCAGCCGGAAGTGTTCAACGACGACATGATCTCCTATGCGCGGACGCTGCGGGCCCGTGGCGTAGCGGTCCCCGACGTCGCCCGCAAGCTGGTCATCCCCACGGGTGGGCGGCCTCCCTCCGTCGCCAGCGTCTACGTGTGCTGTCCGACGGGGAGGCGGGTGAGGCTCAACCGATCAGCCGCCGGCCGTGCTGAAGTCCGCGATCGGCCTTCTCATGCTGGGCGGTAACGATCCCACCGGCCAGGCGGACGCATTCGCCACAGATCTGTACGCCCGGGCCGTGGACCATGGCGCGGTGCGGGTCGGGGCAGCCGCAAAGTGAGCAGGCGCGCTCACCTCGGCCGGGTTTGGCGAGCTTGCGAGCGCGGCGGCCGGGTCGCGGCGGGGACGGTATCCACTCGGCGGGCTCCTTCTTGATGTGGGCGGCTTCGATGTCGAGGTCGTCCAGGATGCGGCGGGCCGAGCAGCCGGGGTCGGTGGCCAGGACGAACAGCCGGTGTTCGGTGCTGGCCAGGTTCTGACCCCGGCCGGCGGCGAACCGGTGGGCCCGCATCACCGTGTCGTAGGCCTCGCCGTCCCCAACCGTCCGGGTGCCTTCGGCGGCCCCGTCGACAGCACCGTGCGGGTGCAGCAGGCGGGAGGCGCCTCGAGGACCTTGTCGTGGGTGACGCCGAGCCGGTCCAGTACGTTCGCGGCCAGGCCGACCTGGAGCAGGAAGCTCGCCCAGCATCGCGCCGCGCTGGAGGCCGGGGCCGACCCTGCCCTCATCACCCGATGGATGGCCGAGACTCAGGCGCAGCGGATAGCGGCCCAGGCCGAGCAGCGGCAGGCCGCCGGACGGCGCCGCATGTCCAGAAAGGAGATCGACGACATGGTCACCGCACTTGGAGACCTGGTCCAGATACTCCAGGAAGCCGACCCGGCCGACAAGGCCGAGGTCTACGCCCAGATCGGACTGCGACTGACGTACCGGCCCCAGAAACAGCTAGTGGAGGCCCGGATCTCTCCTGGCCCCCACATATGCAAAAGGCTGGTGTCCGAGGGGCGACACCCTCGATACGTACATGCCCTTCATCGCATCCACCGAGCTGGTCCTGCCTGTCGGAGCACGGTGAGCGGCCATGGAGCTCTCGACGGTGGATCGATGGATCCGCTACACCACGACCGCCAGCGTCGTCCTGCTGGCCGCGATCGCGGCCGTGGTCTCCTACAAGCACATGTACCAGCTGGTACTCCGTCACGGTGAGAGCGCGTGGAGCGCGGCACTGATCCCGCTGTCGGTCGACGGCATGATCGTGGCGGCATCCATGTCACTTCTTTTGTCGAGCCGCCGAGGGGCACGGGGAGGTGGGCTGCCGTGGACCCTTCTGGTGATTGCCAGCCTCGGGAGCCTGGGCGCCAACGTCGCGGTCGCCGAACCGACACTGACCGGCCGCGTCATTGCCGCCTGGCCAAGCTTTGCTCTAATCGGTGCCTACGAGCTGTTCATGGCCCAGATCAGACAGGCCTGCAAAGGTCCTTCGATGAAGCCAGGGTTCTATCGGGAGGAGGACGCCGGAGGCGGCCATCGCGGAGAGGTCTCCGAGGAGTCACCGGGAAGCGAGGCGATCGAGGGGCGCGATGTGAAGAGGAGCAAGGGGCGGTTGCAGCGCGCGGCGTGGGAGTGGGCTCTGGCCAACCGAGCCTCTGATGGCACTCTCCCATCTGGCAAGGCGATCGCAGCCAATTTTGCCAGATCAGCACGCTGGGGTCGGCTGGTCAAACGCGAGGGACTGGCTGGTGAATACGGGCGGTAATCGACATCGAAAGGAGTGATCCTACGAAGCTAGTCCGTGAAGTACGCATTCCTTCGGGCGGAGCGTGTTCGAGGTAAGCTTGATCACCTCGACGACCGGTTTTATGTTGGCTTACCGCGAGCGGCATCCGGGGTGCGAGAGTGAGCAGATCAGAGATGGCACTCCGCTTCCTCTGTGGCGCGACGCTTCCAGGGCAGGACTGTCGGATATGTCCGAGGTCTCGAAAGTGCTCTATTTTCGCTCCTGCGGCCAATAAGCGCGCAGGTCAGCCAGTGTGCTCCCCGCGCACGCGGGGATGGTCCCGGACACCGTCGTGGTGGAGGTGACCGCCTTCAGTGCTCCCCGCGCACGCGGGGATGGTCCCGGTGTGGTCCGCCTCCGCCAGGTTGACCTCCTGTGCTCCCCGCGCACGCGGGGATGGTCCCGCCTCGATGCGTAATCAGGGACCTGGGGTTCCGTGCTCCCCGCGCACGCGGGGATGGTCCCCGCCGGACCGCTTGACAAGATCCGGCGGCTTAGTGCTCCCCGCGCACGCGGGGATGGTCCCAGTCGCGATCACCGCTGCTCTGGCGGTCCATCGTGCTCCCCGCGCACGCGGGGATGGTCCCGCATCCCCGCGACGCACCCGAGACGACCGGACGTGCTCCCCGCGCACGCAGGGATGGTCCCGCCGACACGGCCACGGCCACCACAGGCGCGGCGTGCTCCCCGCGCACGCGGGGATGGTCCCGTCGCGTTTGCTGCCCCGCCCCACGGTCGCCGGTGCTCCCCGCGCACGCGGGGATGGTCCCCGGACACGGCTGCCGGACTGCTCGAACGACTCGGTGCTCCCCGCGCACGCGGGGATGGTCCCTGGTCGACCTCTTCCTTGCCGCCGGCCACCTTGTGCTCCCCGCGCACGCGGGGATGGTCCCACAGATGCCCTCCGGGGCGGGCCGGAGGGCATGTGCTCCCCGCGCACGCGGGGATGGTCCCTGGGGCGGGAACACGGAGGGGCATTTCCTTCTGTGCTCCCCGCGCACGCGGGGATGGTCCCTCGGGGTCGAACGCCGTGCGGTTCAGCCACGTGTGCTCCCCGCGCACGCGGGGATGGTCCCGGACGATGTCCGCCAGGGCGCTGCACACCTGCTGTGCTCCCCGCGCACGCGGGGATGGTCCCGCGAGGCCGACCGAGGACCGAGCACGCCACCTGTGCTCCCCGCGCACGCGGGGATGGTCCCCCAGCACCATGGCCACCTACCGCAGCCTGCTCGTGCTCCCCGCGCACGCGGGGATGGTCCCGACCGCCACATCACCAGGACGGAGGACAGCATGTGCTCCCCGCGCACGCGGGGATGGTCCCCCGCTCAACGTCGTCCACTACTGGACGCAGAAGTGCTCCCCGCGCACGCGGGGATGGTCCTATCAGAAGTCACCTCCGGGAGCCACTTCAGATGTGCTCCCCGCGCACGCGGGGATGGTTCTCGACGACGGCTGAATCCGGACCCCGTGGCGGCGGCTGAAATCTGACCCCTGCGTGTTGATTGTTACTGGTCGCTGCTGGTGTCTGCTGCTGG
>NZ_JBVJHR010000036.1:0-40717 GCF_055586705.1 Sphaerisporangium sp. NPDC049457
CCCCCCCCCCCCCCCCCCCCCCCCCCCCCCCCCCCCCCCCCCCCCCCCCCCCCCCCCCCCCCCCCCCCCCCCCCCCCCCCCCCCCCCCCCCGCGGCGGGCCTCAGCGGGCCGCCGGGGGAGCCGGGTCGACCGGCACCTGTTCGGGCAGGTCGGGGGAGGAGGCGGGCGGCATCGGCAGCGGCACCCCTGGGCCGGTCCTGCCGTTGCGCGAGGAGGCGAAGCGCCTCATGATCGGGCGTTCCACCAGCGAGTACAGCGCCCACGACAGCACCAGCGTGATGCCGGCCAGCACCGCCATCATCCCGAAGGCCGCGGGGGTGCTCCAGCCCTTCATGTTGCCGAACCACTGCCGGACGTAGATCAGCACCAGGAAGTGCCACATGTAGAACGCGTAGGACACCTCGCCGAGCCAGACCATGACCCGCCCGCCGAGCCAGCTCGTCCGCCGCTCGGTGTCGTCGACCGCGCCCGCGGCGATGATCAGCCCGAGCGGGACGACCGAGACGGCGACGACGTCGAAGCTCACCGGCAGCAGCGGCGCGAGGGCGTACAGCGCGATGCCCAGGGCGATCGCGCCGCCGAGGCCCATCGGCAGCCGCCTGCCGGTCATGACGACCCGCGCCATGATCATGCCGAAGACGAACTCCAGCATGCGCACCGGCGGGAACTGCATGACGAACCACATCTCCAGCTCGGTCATGCCGAAGCCGGGGATGGGCGGCTGGGCGGGGAGCAGCTTGGCCACGAAGGGCACCGCGAAGATCGCGACCACGGTGAGCCCCGCGTACCCCCACAGCCGCTCGGGCCTGATGCGGCCGATGTAGCGGGCCATGAGCGGGAAGCACAGGTAGAACAGCGCCTCACACGACAGCGACCAGGCCGGGGAGTTCAGCGCGGTCCGGACGCCGAGGACGGGCACGTACGACTGCAGCAGCAGGGCGTGCAGCAGCGCGGTGCCGCCGTCGATGGCCTGCTTGCCCACCCAGCTCACCAGGACGATGGCGGCGGCCAGCGTGATGATGTAGTTCGGGTAGATCTTCAGGAAGCGGCGCCGCAGGAACGTCGCCGCGGTGTCCGACTTGCGCTGCGCGTAGGTCAGGACGAATCCGCTGAGGATGAAGAAGTAGGAGACCGCGGCCCAGCCACCCTGGATGACGACCGACATGTACGCGCCGGCGAAGGCCGCCGAGGCGAACAGGCTCGCGCCGATGGCGTGGGTGAGGAAGACCATCGCCGCGGAGACGAACCGCATTCCGGTCAGCGACGGAAGCCGGGACGGCAGTGATATCGGCTGGGAACCGACAGGTTTCGATAACTCCACCATTGGACGCACCTTCTCAAGTTCTGGCCGGCTCAGGCTCGATCAGCCGGCGGCCCGGCATGCCCTTTCGCGCGGTCGATCGGGGAGCCACCGTTCATGGATCGGCAGGTCTCGACCATTGCATCCCGCAGTGCGGCGCGCATTTTCCAGATTGCGGTCTTCGCCGGCGGCGGCGCGCCAGGCGGTGTGCGCGTACGACGGGTACGCGCAGGTCGGACGGGGGGCGCCGGCGCCGGCGGCGCCGGGCGGCGTGGCACACCGCATTCCAAGAGATGCCCGTGCGCCGGGCGGAGGTGAACGCTGGACCACACGGCACGGTTCCCCGTCAGCCATTCGAGATGAAGGACTGCGCGCCAATGGCAGTGGCCACGGATGTTTCCGAGTACGGAGTCGTTTTTCAGCCCGAGACCGTCCTCACCCCGGCGGAGATGGTCGCGCGGGCCGAGGCCATTGCGGCCACGCTGGTCGACCGCCAGGCCGAGACCGAGGAGCGCACCTTCTACGCGCAGGACACCCACGAGGAGTTCCTGCGGTCCGGTTTCTACCGGATCCTCGTCCCGCGGCGCTACGGCGGCCTGGAGTACGGCATCGACACCTTCATGCGGGTGACGATGGCCCTCACCCGGGGATGCCCGTCCACCGGCTGGATGTACTGCCTGGGTCACGCGCACGCCCTGGTCGTGGCCTCGCTGTTCGACGAGCAGGCGCAGTCGGAGATCTTCGCGGGCGGCGACTTCATCTGCCCGGCCACGGTCGCGCCGAGCGGCACGGCCGAGCGCACCCCCGAGGGCGACTGGGTGCTGAACGGCACCTGGGGCTACAACTCGGGCGCACCGTACGCGACGCACTTCATCGGCCACACGCTGGTGTCCCCCGGCGAGGGGGCGCCGCCCGCGCCCATGATGTTCATCGCCGAGCGCAGCCAGTGGCGGCGCCTGTCCGACTGGGGCAAGCAGCTCGGGCTCAAGGGCAGCGGGTCGCACAGCATCACCATGGAGAACGGGGTGGTGCCCGGCCACTTCACGCTGGACACCCACGTCAGCCAGGTCGACGTCTCCAAGGGCACCCCGGGACGCACGCTGCACGGCAACCCCGAGTACGGCGGCGGTCAGCTCAGCTTCATGGTGATCGAGGACGCGATCCTCGCCGTCGGCATGGCGCTCGGCGCGCTCGACGCCTACGAGGACCTGATGCGCAGCCGCGTCGCCCTGTTCCCGCCGAACCTGCCGCGCACCCAGGACCTGGACTACCAGTACTGGTACGGCCAGGCCGCCGGCATGATCGCCACCGGCGAGGCGGCCGTCCTCAACGCCATCCAGCAGTGGACAGAGATCTGCGCGCGCGGCCCGCAGGCCGTCACCAAGGAGGCCGAGATGCGGCTCGCCTCCATCTGCCACCAGGTGGTCGATTTGTGCTGGCGCGCGGTCGAGAACTACCTGTTCCCCACGGCCGGTTCCAGCGCGGTGCGGCAGGGCGAGCGCATCGAGCGGGTGTGGCGGGACATGTCCATGTTCCACAGCCACGCCGGGTTCGCCGTCTTCCTGTCCACCATCGCCAAGCGCGAGCTGGCCAAGGCCCGTTTCGGCGTGGAGGACGGCGCGCACGCCTGACCCGCCGGGGTCCCCCCGACCCTGCCGGCCGTGTCCACCAACGACGCTGCGCACGGCCGGCAGAGAACTCCCAGAACATCGAAGAGCCTTCCAGAACACCGAACAGCCCTTGAAAACGGAAGACCCGCGTTCCCGGCCGATCAGGCGGGCCCGCGGGTCTCGTCGCGCGCACAGGACACCGGGACCACGGGTAGGCCCGTGTGCCCGGTGTCCGCGGTCTTCGGGTGGTCCAAGGAGGGCGGCCGGCGCCTGATGTCCGCGAGGTTCACCGGTCGCCCGTCGCAGCAGGGCGCCGTCATCGCCGCACCACTTCCCGCCGACCCGGCGCCCGGTTGGAGAAGCCCATGCCCGGGCTGGTCGCGAGAGAAGGGTGCCCGGCGGGGAGGAGGCCGCCGGGCGAGGTCCGGGGTCAGCGGTTCGGTTTGCGCGCCGAGACGATGACGTAGCCGATCTGGTCCTTGCGGGGGGCGAAGAAGCCCAGGTGGCGGCGGGAGAACTCGGCCAGCGCCTCCTCGCCGAACTTCGCGGCGATCGAGTCGCGGTGGTCCATCGCGGCCTTGATGTACTTGCTCTTCTTGCCGAACACCCGCGGGCCGCACTGGGTGTACTCCTCGACCTCGAAGCCCGCCCGCCGCGCGTGCTCGATCCACTGGGTCAGCGTGGGCAGCTCGCGCAGCTTCAGGGTGCTCATGAACCTCTTCACCCGCGCCGGTTCGGCCTCCGACTCCAGGCTGAAGTCGGAGAACGAGATGCGGCCGCCGGGGCGCAGCACCCGGAACAGCTCCGCCAGCACCTGCCCGAGGTCCGGGGCGTTCTGCAGCGACTCCAGCGCAAGGACGGCGTCGAACGAGCCGTCTGGGTAGGTCAGGCCGGTGTAGTCGCCGTACTCGAACGTCACCCGGTCGGTCACCCCGTTGGCCACGGCCCGTTCGTTCGCCTTGTCGATCTCGAAGGAGCTCACGGTGATGCCGGTGACCCGCACGCCGTAGTTCCTGGCGAGGAAGACCGCCGTCTCGCCGGGGCCGCACCCGGCGTCCAGGACCCGCTCGCCGGGGCGCAGCCCGAGGGTCTCGGCCACCTTGCGGCTGATGCGGTGCACGGCGTCCTTCAACGGGGTGTCGTCCTCGTTGTCGTACCAGTACCACATGTGCAACTGGCCGTTGCGGAACTCGTCGCCGATCGGGGAGCGCTCGTCGTAATGGGTGCCGATGTCGGCCGAGTCGATCAGTTCCCTGGTCATCAATCCCTCACTCCAGACGATGGGCGGCCGGTGGCGGACGCGGAAGAGGCCGGGCGGGCCGGCGGCTCGGCGCCGTCGTCGCCGGAGTGACGTTCCCCGCGGCCGGGGCAAGACGAGGAATCGTTCCTCCCAAGCCTCATGGTGACCGCGCCGCGGCCTTCGACGCATCTCCACGGTTGCTGCCTGCCGGAGGCATCGCGGCAGCTCGCGCGGGTCGCCGGTAAGCACGCTCGGAGAAGACTCGACGCCGCGCCCGATGCGAAGATTTCGTGGACGGACCTGTCGCCGGACGGAGCGGTCTCGGCCGTGGAACGCGGCCGTCCGGCGTGCGCATCGAAACCGCGCGCATCGAAACGGTGCGCGTTCAGAGCGCACATCGAGAGCGCGCATCCGACCGATGCGCGTCGGGCGCGGCCGGCGCACGCCGGCGATTCCAGCCGTGCGGCCGCCATTCTCCCTTTCGTGAAAGGACGCGCGCATGAGTGTTTCCACCACGGGGCCCGCTGTCGCCGAACTCCTGACCGATTTCACGACCGCGGAGCCGGCCGGCCTGGAGGCGGAGTTCCAGCGGCTGGTCGCGGCGCTGTGGCACCGTGGTGAGGCGACCGGCCGCGCCCTGACGGCGGTTCCCGCGCTCGTGTCCGCGCTCGACGAGGCCGGCGACGACCGCAAGGGTCACCTGGCCGTCCTGCTCGGCCTGCTCGCCGAGGCCGAGTACCCGGTCGTCGACGGCCCGCTCAACGCGGCCGTCCGCGCGGGCCTGGACCACTACCTCGCCCTGCTCGGCCGCGGCGGCAAGGACCGGCCGCTGACGCTCGCCCTGCTCTACCTGCTGTCCCACTTCCCCGGCGACCGCGACCGCATCCTCGCCGCCGCCGCGCCGCTCGCGCTGGACCCGCCCGAGCAGAGCCGGCTGGAGCGCGGCCTGGCGACGCTCGACCGCGGCGACCCCGACATCGGCCGGATGTGGCCGTCCCCGTCGGTGTGGGACCTCAGCGCGGAGGACCTGGAGTTCCACCGTCAGCAGCTCCGTACGCTCACCCCGGCCCAGGTCACCACGAACTGGGAGAACGACACCCGGATGCTGTACGCCTACTCGGGCGCGATGGCGTACTGGGCCGTCCGGCACGGCATGCCGGTCGACCTGCCCTCGGCTCCCGGGACCGGCGAGGCCCCGGCCCCCGCGGGTGAGCTCGGCATCGAGACCTTCACCCAGTACGCGGACGCGCTGCGCTGCACCACCTGCTCCGGCTCGGTCGAGTTCGAGGGCGAGGTCGTCCGCTGCCCCACGTGCGCGGTGCGCTACCCGATCGCCCTCGGCATCCTGGACCTGTCCGACGGCATCAGCGAGTCCGCGGCCGACCAGCCGCACGAGGCGACCGCCAACCTGCTGGCCAAGCTCGCCGAGATGCCGAGCCTGGGCGTGTACTACGAGAAGGTGTTGCGCCCGGCCTACCTGCGCATCGCGGGGGCCAACTGGGGCGGCGCGGTGACCCCGCAGGTCGAGGACGGTTACATCGCCCGCCAGATCCGCCCGGTGGACGGCCCGGTGCTCGACCTCGCGTGCGGCGCCGGACGGTGGACCACCGTGGTCGCCGAGGCCGTCGGCCAGGACCGCCTGGTCGGCGTCGACATGGGCCTGCCGATGCTCACCGTGATGCGCGGCAAGCTCCCGCGGGTGCCCGCGGTGCGGGGAAGCGCGTTGAACATCCCGTTCGCGGACGCCACCTTCGGCGCGGTGAACTGCTGGAACGCCCTGCAGGCCTTCCCGGACGACGCGCCGCAGGCCATCGCCGAGGTCGGCCGGGTGCTCAGGCCGGGCGGCACGTTCACCGCGATGACCTTCCTGTTCGACTCCGATCCGATCGCCCGGCACTTTCAGGAGTCCCACTACTTCCCGAGCCGCCCCGAAGGCCAGCTGCTCTTCACGATGGAGGAGCTGGAGAGGTGGCTCGCCGACGCCGGCATGTCGATCGTCGACGCGTCGGGCCCCGGCACCTTCGCCTTCATCACCGCCGTCCGCGACTGACGCGCGGGCCGGCGGGGCCGGTCCGGGCAGAGTTCCACGAACGAACTGGAGGCGACGAGGGATGACCACGATCAGCGAGCGGGACGCGGGCGTCGCGCTGCCAGGCGAGGCCCTCTACGAGGCGGCGACCCGGGTGTTCAACCTGGTCGCCCCCGCGCGGCCCGCCGCGGCGGTCACCGTGCGCACCGTCGAGGACGTACGGGCCGCGCTGCGCCTGGCCGCCGCCGAGCGGCTGGCGGTGCGGGTGCACACCACCGGGCACGCCTCGGCCACCGCGCGTCCCATGGACGGCGCCCTGCTCCTGCGGACGCTGATGGACGGCGCCGTCGAGATCGACGCCGCCCGCCGCGTGGCCCGCGTCCCCGCGGGGACGCGCTGGGGCGCGGTCGTCGACGCGGCGGCCGCTCACGGGCTGACCCCGCCGCACGGCTCGTCGCCCGACGTCGGCGTCGTCGGTTACCTGCTGCGCGGCGGCATGAGCTTCTACAGCCGCAAGGTCGGCCTGGCCGTCAACAGCGTGCGCGCCGTCGAGCTGGTCACCGCCGACGGCGAGCGGCGCCGGGTGGACGCCGCCTCCGACCCGGAGCTGTTCTGGGCGCTGCGCGGCGGCGGTGGCGGGTTCGGCGTCGTGACCGCCGTCGAGGTCGGCCTGTTCCCCGTGGCCAAGGTGGTCACCGGCGCCGCGTTCTGGCCGGCCGCCCACGCCTCCCCGCTGCTGCGCGCCTGGCGCCGGTGGACCGAGGACGCGCCCTGGGAGGTCGCGACCTCGGCGCGGGTGATGAACCTGCCGGCGCTTCCCGACGTCCCGCCCGTCCTGGCCGCCGGGCCGGTGCTGTGCGTGGACGGCGTGGTGCTCGTCGAGTCGGAGGACGGCCTGCCCGCCGCCCGCGGGCAGGCGGAGGACCTGCTCGGGCCGCTGCGCGCCGTGGCCGACCCGGTGCTCGACACCTGGGAGGTCACCGATTCCGCCGGAGTGCTGCGAGCGCACATGGATCCCTCGGACCCGGTGCCGATCGTCGGCGACCACATGCTGCTGAACGAGATCGGCGACGAGGGCGTGGCGGAACTGCTGCGGGTGCTCGGCCCGGGTTCCGGATCGCCGCTGGTCGTCGCGGGCCTGCGCCAGCTCGGCGGCGCGTACGGGGTGGGCGACCGGGCCGGGGGAGCGCTGGACCACTTCGACGCCCGGTACGCCTACTCGGGCGCGGGGGTGCCGGACGGCGCGCTCACCAAGGAGGCGATCCTCGGGCACTGCGCGACCGTGCGGGCCGCCCTCGCCCCGTGGGACGCCGGCCGCACCGCGCCCACGTTCGTGGAGAGGCTCGATCAGCCGCAGGGCCACCTGACCGAGGACCAGGTGGCCGCCGTCGACCGCGTCCGCCTGCGCGTCGACCCCGGCGGGCTGTTCCGCCACGACGCCATGCCCGCCACCACCACCCTCATCTGACCCGCAGCAGCGTCACCCGCAGCAGCGTCACCCGCAGCAGCGTCACCCGCCGGCGCGGACCAGGCCGCACTCGTAGGAGAAGATCACGGCCTGCACCCGGTCCCGTAGGCCGAGTTTGGTCAGAATACGGCTGACGTGGCCCTTCACGGTCCCCTCTGTGAGGAAGAGCCGGCCGGCGATCTCGGCGTTGGACAGGCCCCGGGCGATCAGTTCGAGCACCTCGCGCTCTCGATCGGTGAGGACGCGAAGTTCGGCCTCGGTGCGGGGCAGCGGGTCGCCGGACGTGCCGATGTGGCGTTCGATCAGCCGCCGGGTGACCGGTGGCGCCACGATGGCGTCGCCCTTCGCCACCACGCGGATCGCCGACAGCAGGTCGGCGGCGAGGGTGTCCTTGAGCAGGAATCCGCTCGCGCCGGCCCGCAGCGCGGAGTACACGTACTCGTCGAGGTCGAAGGTGGTGAGGATCAGGACGCGGGGGCCGTCCGGAAGCGACGCCCGGATGCGGCGGGTGGCCTCCAGCCCGTCGACCTCGGGCATCCGGACGTCCATCAGGACGACGTCGGGCATCGTCTCGGCCGCGAGGGCGCCGGCCGTGGCGCCGTCGTCGGCCTCCCCGACGACGTCCATGTCCTCGGCGTTCTCCAGGATCATCCGCAGGCCGGCGCGGAGCAGGGCCTGGTCGTCGACCAGGAGCACGCGGATCATGCGGTCACCTCCTGATCGAGGGGGATGCGAACCCGTACGACATAGCCGCCGTCCGGACCCGGGCCGGCGGACACCTCGCCGCCCAGAAGCGCCACGCGTTCTCGCATGCCCCGCAGTCCGTTGCCGGTCCCGCCGGAGGCCGGCTCGCCGGCGCCGTCGTCGTCGGCATGGATCCTCAGCTCATCGTCTCCGTAGGACACCACCACCTGGGCGCGGGCTCCCGGCCCGGCATGCTTCATGGTGTTGGTCAGCGCCTCCTGGACGATCCGGTACGAAGAGACGTCCACGCCGGTGGGCAGCGGTCGCGGCGATCCGTCGATGCGCAGCCGGACCGGGGTGCCCGCCCGCCGCACCTGGTCGATCAGGCGGGGCAGCTGCGCCAGGCCCGGCACCGGCCGCGCGGGGTCGTCGACCGGCCCGGACGCGGACAGCACGTGACGGATGTCGGCGAGCGAGGCGCGGCCGGTCGCCACGATGGTGTCCAGCGCGGCGAGGGTGTCGGCGGGCCGCTTGGCGAACGCCGCGGCGCCGCCCTGCGCCTGCATCACGATGACGGCCAGGCCGTGCGCCACCACGTCGTGCAGTTCGCGGGTGAGCCTGGCCCGCTCGGCGGCCACCGCCAGCGCGGCCCGCTGGTCGCGTTCGCGCTCCAGGTCTCGCGCCCGCGCCCTGAGTTCGCCGAGGTAGGCGCGGCGGCTCCGGACACCCCACCCGATCGCCCAGGCGACGACCAGCAGGGAGCCGAGGACGGGGATCCCGCCCCAGTCCGTCGGTCCCGGCGTCGTGGCTTCCCGGCCGTCCGGCCGCGGCTCGCCGGGCGCCGCCTCCTGCGGCGGCATGACGGAGGCCCCCGCCCTGCGTTCCTGTCCGCCGACGCCGAAGGGCCGCCCTTCGTAGAGCCAGCCGTCGGTCCTGCCGTCGAGGGCCACGAACACCGACCACGCCGTCGCCACGGCCAGGGCGGCGCCGAGCAGCGCGAGCGACACCTCGCGCCGCCGCTGAGCGGCGACCGTGTAGAGGACGATCGGTACGGCCAGGTCGGCGAGCACCGGTCCCGCCGCCAGCGCCATCTGCGCCACGGCGGCGAGCGACGTCGCGGCGAGCGCCGGAACCGGCCACCTGCGGCGCACCGCCACGGCGGCGACGCAGACGCCGATCAGGACCCATGAGGCCGGCGGCTGCCGCAGCCAGATCGCTCCGGCGAACCAGGCGCCGGTCGCCGGAGTCGCGGCGGCGCCGCCTGCCGCCCACGTGCCGGTCAGCAGGAGGGCGGCGAGGCCGGCATCCTGGACGCTCGACATGCGTAAGGCGCCCCACAGAGGCGCCATGTGAATCCTCATCCCAGGCGACACCTTAGGCTTTCCGCGCCGTCGCCCGGAACCCGTCGGAAGTCAGGGGTGCGGACATGACCATGGGCAGATGCGCGGCCGTTCCGGCGCCGCGCAGCCTGTGACGATGACGAACAACTCCGGCGACGCCGCCGGCCGCTCTCGCCGCCACCGTGTGCTGAGAACGGCCCTTCTCCTGTCGGTCGCTCTGGCGATCGTGCCGGCCGGCTGGGGCGCCTTCCTGAGCGGCGCCCGCAAGGAGTTGGCGTGGGACCGGGTCGTGCCGGCGGGTGACTGCCACTGCGCTGACGGCAGCCGGTTCTCCTTCTGGGAGCGGCGAGCCGATCCCACCAAGGTCGTGTTCTTCCTGAACGGCGGAGGCGTCTGCTGGGACGCGAAGATGTGCGCGTTCACCGGCGACCGCGGCGAGAACGACTTCTACGACTGGAACCTCTCGGGCGTGAATCCGGAGAACCGGAGCGGGATGTTCGACACCACTCGTGCCGACAACCCGTTCGCCGATCACTCGTTCCTCTATGTGAGCGCCTGCACCGGTGACGCGCATCTGGGGAACGTCTCCCAGAGGTACTCGCCGGAGCTGACCGTCGAGCACCGCGGCCGGGTCAACGGCACGGCGGCGCTCGACTACCTGGCCGAGCACTATCCCGACGCCGAACAGGTCGTCGTCATCGGCAAGACCGCGGGGTCGGTCGCCGCTCCCATCTACGGCGGCCTCGTCGCCGACCGGCTTCCCCGCGCGAAGGTCGTGGTGTTCGGCGCACAGTCCGGCGCCTGGCCGGACGACCCCGATTTCAACGCCGGGATCCTCAAGGCGCGGTGGAACGCCTACGACGCCATGCCCGGCTGGGCGGTCGACGGGCTCACCGTCCGCGAGCCGGGCGTCCCCCGGTTCTGGACCCAGGCCGCCCGGCATGCTCCCGGCCTCGTTCTGGCCCGTTTCGACTTCGCCTACGACCCGCACGCGACTTCGGAGCTGACCCGATGGCTGGACGGGAATCCGCCGGACCTCCTCAGAGTGATCGACGGCAACGAGGCGGCGATCGAGGCCGCCGGGGTGCGCCTGCACAGCTACACCGCGCCGGGCGCCGACCACCAGATCTTCGAGCCCGGCAGGTTCTACGAGATCGAGGTGCGGGGCGTCCGGCTGGTCGACTGGCTCCGCGCGCTGGTCACCGGCAGGTCGCCCGGCGACGTCCATTGCGACCCGTGCGGTCCATGAACGCGGCGCGCCCGGCCGGGGCGGGTACCGAGAAATCCCGGCAGGTGCGGCGTCAGGGGATCCGGCGCCGTGCCGGTATGGTCGGCGGCGGGCTCACCTGCGCGTTCTCTCCTTCTGCCCGCCCAGGCCGCCGAGGTGGGCGGCCCGCCTCGGCCGGCTCCCTGGTGCTCCGGAATACGGTACAGGGGTATGGTGTTGGCTACAGTGGGGAGCCGAACCCCGCTCATCGACGACAGGAGTGATCGCGTTGACCACCACCACCTACACCGTCAAGGGCATGACCTGCGGGCACTGCGTGAGCTCGGTGAAGGAAGAGGTCGGCGAGGTGCCGGGCGTAACCGGCGTCGAGGTCGAGCTGTCCACCGGCCTGGTGACCGTGGAGAGCGAGGGCCCCCTCGACGGCGCCGCCGTCACCGCCGCCGTGCAGGAGGCCGGTTACGAAGTGGTCGCCGGGTGACGAAAGCCCTCGCCGCCGCACCGCAGGAGGACGAGCGCGGGCACGGGCACGAGGACGGGCGCTGACGCCGGGCGTCAGCCGGACGAAGGAGATACGGCATGTCATCGGTCACCGAACGCGAGCCGCCGGCCGCCGGCGGCTCGGTCGAGCTGTCGATCGGCGGCATGACGTGCGCGTCGTGCGCCAACCGCATCGAGCGCAAGCTCAACAAGCTCGACGGCGTCAGCGCGACGGTCAACTACGCGACCGAGAAGGCCAAGGTCACCTACCCCGAGGGCCTGGACGCGCGGCTGCTGATCGCCGAGGTCGAGAAGGCCGGCTACACCGCCGCGCTGCCGGCCCCGCCCGTGCCGCCGCAGGACCGGCCGGCCGAGGAGCCCGACGACCTGGCGTCGCTGCGGCGCCGCCTGATCACCGCCGTGGTGCTCTCGGTGCCGGTCGTCGCCATGGCGATGATCCCGCCGCTGCAGTTCACCTACTGGCAGTGGCTGTCGCTCACGCTGGCCGCCCCGGTCGTGGTCTACGCGGGCCTGCCCTTCCACAAGGCCGCCTGGGTGAACCTGCGGCACGGCGCGGCGACCATGGACACGCTGGTCTCGCTGGGCACGATCGCGGCGCTCGGCTGGTCGGTGTGGGCGCTGTTCTTCGGCACCGCGGGGATGCCCGGCATGACGCACCCGTTCGCGCTCACCATCGAGCGCACCGACGGCGGGGGCAACATCTACCTGGAGGCCGCCGCGGGGGTGACCGCGTTCATCCTCGCCGGCCGCTACTTCGAGGCCCGCTCCAAGCGCCGGGCGGGCGCCGCGCTGCGCGCCCTGCTCGAGCTGGGCGCCAAGGACGTCGCCGTCCTGCGCGGCGGCGCCGAGGTGCGCGTCCCCAGCGACCAGTTGGTCGTCGGCGACCGCTTCGTGGTGCGCCCGGGCGAGAAGATCGCCACCGACGGGGTGGTCGAGGAGGGCTCCTCGGCGGTGGACGCCTCGATGCTGACCGGAGAGTCCGTGCCGGTGGAGGTCCGGCCAGGTGACGCCGTCACCGGCGCCACCGTCAACGCCGGAGGGCGGCTGGTCGTCCGCGCCACCCGCGTGGGGTCGGACACCCGGCTCGCCCAGATGGCCAGGCTGGTCGAGGAGGCCCAGACCGGCAAGGCGCAGGTCCAGCGGCTGGCCGACCGCATCTCCGGCGTCTTCGTCCCGGTCGTGATCGTGCTCGCGCTGGGCACGCTCGGCTTCTGGCTCGGCACGGGCGCCGGCGCGAGCGCCGCCTTCACCGCGGCGGTCGCGGTGCTGATCATCGCCTGCCCGTGCGCCCTGGGCCTGGCGACCCCCACCGCGCTGCTGGTCGGCACCGGACGCGGCGCCCAGCTGGGCATCCTCATCAAGGGGCCCGAGGTGCTCGAGTCCACCCGGACGATCGACACCGTCGTGCTGGACAAGACCGGCACCGTCACCGAGGGCCGGATGACGCTGACCGAGGTCCACCTGGCCGAGGGCGAGGACGAGGCCGAGGTGCTGCGCCTGGCGGGCGCGCTCGAACACGCCTCCGAGCACCCCATCGCCCAGGCCGTCGCCCGCGGCGCCGCCGAGCGGACGGGCGGGCCGCTCCCCGCCCCCGAGGAGTTCGCCAACGTCGAAGGGCTGGGCGTTCAGGGCGTCGTCGACGGGTACGCGGTGCTGGTCGGCCGTCCACAGCTGCTGGCCGAGTGGTCCCAGCCCCTGCCCGACGGCCTGGCGGCCGCGGTGCGCGCCGCCGGGGCCGCGGGACGCACCGCCGTCGCGGTCGGCTGGGACGGCCGGGCCCGCGCGGTGCTGGTCGTCGCCGACACCGTCAAGCCCACCAGCGAGCGGGCCGTCCGCGACCTGCGGGCGCTGGGGCTGACCCCGGTGCTGCTGACCGGCGACAACGAGGCCGTCGCGCGCACCGTGGCGGACGAGGTCGGCATCGAGGAGGTCATCGCCGAGGTGCTGCCCGCCGACAAGGTCGACGTCGTCAAGCGCCTGCAGGCGCAGGGCCGCACGGTGGCCATGGTCGGCGACGGCGTCAACGACGCCGCGGCGCTGGCCCAGGCCGATCTGGGGCTGGCGATGGGCACCGGAACGGACGCGGCCATCGAGGCCGCCGACCTGACCCTGGTCCGCGGCGACCTGCGCGTGGCGGCCGACGCCATCCGGCTGTCCCGCCGCACCCTGCGCACCATCAAGGGCAACCTGTTCTGGGCCTTCGCCTACAACGTGGCCGCCCTGCCGCTGGCGGCCGCGGGCCTGCTCAACCCGATGATCGCCGGCGCGGCCATGGCCTTCTCGTCGGTGTTCGTCGTCTCCAACAGCCTGCGCCTGCGCCGCTTCCGCTGACCGTCTCCCTCCCGCCGGCCCGTCCACGGGCCGGCGGGGGAGGGGCGGACGCACGTCAGGACAGGCCGAGGTGGCGGGCTATCAGCATGCGCTGCACCTCGCTGGTGCCCTCGCCGATCTCCAGGATCTTGGCGTCGCGGTAGAACCGCGCGACGGGGAAGTCGTTCATGAAGCCGTAGCCGCCGAAGATCTGCGTCGCCTCGCGCGAGTTGTCCATGGCGGCGTTCGAGGCCACCAGCTTGGCGATCGAGGCCTCCTTCTTGAACGGCTCGCCGCGCAGGAGCTTGGACGCGGCCTGGTAGTAGGCGAGCCGGGCGGTGTGCGTGCGCGCCTCCATGTCGGCGATCTTGAACTGGATCGCCTGGTACTCGCCGATCTTGCGGCCGAACGCCTCGCGCTCGCGGACGTACCGGACGCACTCGTCCACGCAGCCCTGGGCGAGCCCGACGCTCACCGCCGAGAGGGCGAGACGGCTCTCGTCCAGGATCGACAGGAACTGCGCGTAGCCGCGGCCGCGCTCGCCGAGGAGGTTCTCCACCGGCACCCGGCAGTCGGCGAAGCCCAGCTCGTGGGTGTCGGAGGCGCACCAGCCGACCTTGGAGTACTTCGGCGCGACCGTGAAGCCGGGCGTCCCGGACGGGACGATGATCGCCGAGATCTCCTTGCGGCCGCCGTCGCGCGTCCCGGTGACCGCGGTGACCGTCACCAGGCGGGTGATGTCGGTGCCCGAGTTGGTGATGAACGACTTGCTGCCGTCGATCACCCAGTGGTCGCCGTCCACCCTGGCGCGGGTGCGCGTCGCCCCGGCGTCGGTGCCGCCGCCCGGCTCGGTGAGGCCGAACGCGGCCAGCGCCTCGCCGGCGCACAGGGAGGGCAGCCACCGTTCCTTCTGCTCGCGCGAGCCGAAGCGGTAGAGCGGCATCGCGCCCAGCGAGACCCCGGCGGACAGGGCGATCGCCACCGAGGAGTCGACCCTGGCCAGCTCCTCCAGGGCCAGGCACAGGGCGAGGTAGTCCCCGCCGGCGCCCCCGTACTCCTCGGAGAACGGCAGGCCGAACAGCCCCATGCGGCCCATCTTGGCGACCAGGGCGTAGGGGAACTCCTCGCGCTGGTAGAACCCGCCGATGACCGGGGCGACCTCCTCGTGGGCGAACTCCTCGACCGTCTTGCGCAGGGCTTCGTACTCTTCGTCCAACCGGAAGTCGATCACTGGTCCTCCTCGTTCGGTGGCACGGCGGCGAGGGCGGTGAAAAGCGGAAGGGTCAGAAGAAGGCCGCCCGGGCTGGGGGGGAGCCCCGGCGGCCTTCTCCTGACCCGGTCAGAGGGGGACGGAGGTGGTCAGGCCGCCGTCCACGACGAGCTCCTGACCGGTGATGTACGAGGCCCGCGAGGAGAGCAGGAAGCAGGCGGCGTCGGCGATGTCGGACGCCGTGCCGAGCCGGCCGAGCGCCACGTGGCTGCGGCACTCCTCCTTCGCCTCCTCGGTGGTGGAGATCGCCTCGAACATCTCCGTCACGATGTAGCCGGGGCTGATGGCGTTCACCCGGATCCCGCGCGTGCCGAGATCGGGCGCCAGCGTACGGGCCAGGTTGACGACGGCGGCCTTGGCGGCGGCGTAGACCGAGGTGAAGGCCAGTCCGCGGTGGGTCAGCCAGGATCCGTTGAGCACCACGGAGCCGCCGTCCCGCAGGATCGGCAGTGACTTCTGGACGGTGAAGTAGACGCCCTTGAGGTTGATGCCGATCAGGGCGTCGAAGTCGTCCTCGGTGACGTCGCCGCTGCGGGCGAACCCGGCGACGCCCGCGTTGGCGAAGACGCCGTCCAGGCCGTCGAAGCGTTCCCGTATCCGCGACACCAGGCGGTCGAGGTCCCCGGTGCTGGAGACGTCGGTGGGGACGGTCAGCACGCGGTCGCCCGCGTCGAGGTCCTTCGCCGCGGCCTCCAGGCGGTCCTCGCTGCGTCCGGCGAGCACGACGCCGGCACCCGCCTCCAGGAGCCGCTGCGCGGTGGCGAGGCCCATGCCGCTGCCGCCACCGGTGATCAATACCGTCTTACCTGTGAACTCGGCCATGCGGTCAGGGTCACATCCGCGCCGCTTCCGGCACATCTCCAGAATTGCTTTTCCGGCATTTCCTGCGGTTCCCCGCCGCTTACCGGGCGACTTTCCGGCGGCCGCCGCGCGGGTTCCCGGCAATGGGCGATGAATAGGGGACGGCGGTGGCGGTGCGCGCCGAATTGCCGCTGGACCCGCCTTTCCCGCCACCAACTCGGGTACCGCTCCCGCGGCGCAGCACAGCATTTCGAGAGATGCGACGCCGCGCGATCGGGCGTGACGATGTAGCGGTGCTGACCGGCGGATGGACCGTTTCCCCCGCCGCAGGGTCAAGGAAGGAGCCTGCCGTGCCTCGTACCCGTGGCTAGCATCGCCATCGGCATGCCGTCACGAGCCGGGCGGATTCCCCTCCGTCATGGGCCGGGCGGAATCAGCGCCGGGCCGTACGCCCATTCCCGGCCTGCGCATCGGCCCCGGAATCCCGCGGCCCGGGCGACACCATAACGTTCTTCGACTCCCACCCCCGGCCGTCGCCTGCCCCATCGTGCGCCGGAAAAGGCGCGGCGGAATCCCCGGCGGATTTCGTGGCGGGATATTCGCGGCCGGCCGTTCGCGCGGCCGGAGACGCCGCGACCTCACGCCGCCGGCGGGTCCCACGGCCGCGCGTCGTGCGGGCGGCCGGCGCGGAACGCGGCCGGCGTGGGCGGTCACCAGGCAGCAAGGGCCGGTACGTCACCGGCCGGCCGACAGCCGTAACGACGATGCCGGATCAAATACGGAAATTCGAGGAGATGACCACGATGGGCAACGACGCCAATACCCGCGCGGTGGTGCTCGGCGGCAGCCTTGGGGGCCTGTTCGCGGCACGAGTTCTCGCCGACGCCTACGACGAGGTCGTCATAGTCGACCGCGACCTGCTGGTCGATGTGAAGGAGCCCCGGCGCGGGTGCCCGCAAGGACGCCACATCAGCGGCCTGCTGACCCGCGGCCAGCGCGCCATCGAGAGCATGTACCCCGGGATCACCGAGGAGCTGTTCGCCGACGGCGTGCCCAAAGGCGACCTGGCCGGCACCGTGCGCTGGTACGTCCGCGGCAAGCGGCTGAAGCAGCAGGCCGCCGACATGCTCTGCGTGGGCGCGAGCCGTCCGATGCTGGAGTACCACGTCCGCCGGCGGACGCACGCGCTCGGCAACGTCTCGTTCCTCGAGCGGCACGACATCCTCGGCCTGGAGGCCACCCCCGACCGCCGCAAGATCGTCGGCGTGCGGGTGCAGAACCTCGACGGCGGCACGGGCGTCGAGGTCGTCGAGGCCGACCTGGTCGTCGACGCCACCGGCCGCGGCTCCCGCACTCCCATCTGGCTGGAGGACCTCGGCTACCCCCGGGTCAAGGAGGACCGCAAGAAGATCGGCCTCGGCTACGTCACCCAGCACTACAAGCTGACCAACGACCCCTACAAGGGCGACCTGTCCATCAACGGCGTGGCCTACCCCGCCTCGCCCCGCGGCATCCTGTTCGCCAAGACCGACGGTGACCGGGCCGAGATGACGACCTACGGCATCCTCGGCGACCACCCGCCCACCGACCAGGAAGGGCTGTTCGAGTTCATCCGCTCGCTCGGCATCCCGGAGATCTACGAGGCGATCGTCCAGGCCGAGCCGCTGGAGGACCCCGTGCGGTTCAGCTTCCCGACGACGCTGCGCCGCCGCTACGAGGACATGGACCGCTTCCCCGACGGCCTGCTCGTCGTCGGCGACGCCGTCACCACCTTCAACCCGGTGTACGCGGGCGGGATGACCGTCGCCGCCCTGTCGGCGCTCACCATCCGCGAGCACCTGCACAGCGGCGCCGCCCCGCAGCCGCTGGACTACTTCCGCGACCTCGCCCGCAACGTCATCGACCCGCCGTGGCAGATGACCCACAACGTCGACCTCGGCTTCCCCGGCGTGGAGGGCGAGCGCCCGCTGAGCCTGAAGCTGGAGCAGGCGTTCATGGCGCTGGTGCAGACCGCCGCCTCCCGCGACAGCCGGGTCACCGCCGGGTACATGCGCGTCGCCGGCCAGGTGGAGCACCCGAAGACGCTCATGAAGCCGAAGTTCCTGCTCCGCGTGGTGCTGGCCGCGCTCGGCCTGTCGAAGACGCCCGGGCCGCTGGTCACCACCCGGGAGATCGCGAAGGTGCCAGGAGCCGGCAAGCGCAAGGTCACGACCTCCTGAAGGAACGGCGTCCCGCCCCGGGGACGACGCGATGGGACCGGCCGCCGGGGATCTCCGCACGGCGGCCGAACCTCGAAGGGATCACGAGTGACTGAGGCATCTCCCGCCCGCGGCCCGGGCGCCCGGCGGGCGGTGACGTCCCGGGCGCAGGACGGGGCGTGGTACCTCGACAGGCTGGTCCCCGGCTCGCCCGCGCACCATGTGCACCGGGCCTACCGGGTGACCGGAGAGCTCGACCTCGTGGCGCTGGACGCGGCCTGGCGCGCGGTGGCCGCCCGGCACGAGATCCTCAGGACGACCCTGGAGGACCACGACGGGCGCCCCGTCCAGCGGATCGCCCCCCACCCGCCGCCGGACCTCACCCTCACCACCGACCTGACCGGCTTGACCGGTTCCGTCCCACAGCAGAGCGCGGCGGCGCTGCGGTGGTGCGCCGGGCAGGTCGCCGCTCCCTTCGACCTCGCCGCCGGGCCCCTCGCCCGGCTCGCGGCCGCCCGGCTGGCGCCGGGGGAGTACGCCCTGGTCATGGTGCTGCATCAGGCGGTGGCCGACGACCGCTCTCTCACCCTGCTGGCCGAGGAGCTCTCGGCCTGCTACGCCGACGCGGCGGCCGGCCGCCCGCCGGGCGCGGCACTGCCCCCGCCCGGCCTCCAGTACGCCGACTTCGCGGCGAGGCAGCGCGAGCGCGAGTCCATCCCCGAGTTCACCCGCCTGCGCGACGACCGGATCGCCACCCTCCGCGCCCCGGACACCTCGGCCCCCTCGGACGGCCCGGCGGCGGCGCCGGCGAGCCCGGCGCTGCCGGTGGATCGGCCGCGTCCCGCGGGGCCGTCCGCCGAGGGGGACTCCATCCGCTTCGACTGGGGCCCGGAGCCGGCGCGTGACCTGGCCGCGCTCGCCCGCGCGGAGGGGACGACGCCGTTCGCCGTGCTGCTCGCGGCGTCGCAGTGCCTGTTCGGCCGGTACGCGCACGAGGACCGGCCCCTGATCGCGGTCACGGCCGACGCGCGCCCGCCCGGTTTCGAGCGGGTCGTCGGCCCCTGTGCCAACCTGCTGGTGCTGCGCGGCGCCCTGTCCGGCGCGCCGTCCTTCCGCCAGGTGCTCCGTGGAGCGGCGCGGCTGGCCCGGAAGGCGCACGAGCACCGCGAGCTGCCGTTCGACGAGCTGGTCCGGGCGCTCAACCCGGAGCGGGACCCCTACCGCGTCCCCCTGGGCGACGTCATGCTCGTCTGGCGCGAGCTGCCGGACCCGGAACTGGCGCTGACGGGAACGGCCGTCCGGTCCGTCCCGGCCGGCGGCTCGGCCAGGACCGACCTGGCCCTGATCGTGGACCGCGCCTCGCCCTCGCTCCAGGGCTGCCTGGAGTACCGCGCGAGCCTGTTCGACCGGGAGTCCGCGCGGCTGCTGCTCGGCCAGCTCCGCACGCTGCTGACCGCCGCCCTGCGCGAGCCCGACCTGCCCATCGACGCGCTCCCGCTGGAGGAGCCCGCGCGGCTCGCCGCGGCGGTGCGCGACGCCGACCGGATCGCCGCCGCGGCCCCCGTCCGCGCCGTGCATGAACTTGTCCACCTGACGGCGCGCGACCGCCCGGACGACGTGGCGGTGGCCTGGGACGGCGCCGAGGTCACCTACCGGCGGATCGAGGAACTCGCCGCGCCGCTCACCGCCGCGCTCCGCGCGGGAGACGGCGTCGCGGGGCTGCCGGTGGCGGTGCGCGTGCCGCAGGGCCCGCGTCAGGTCGCCGCGCTGCTCGGCGTGCTCGACGCCGGCGCGTACCTGGTGTGCCTCGGCACGGGCGACACCGGCGAGCGCGGCAAGGCGGTGCTCGCCGACCTCGCCCCGGCCCGCCTGGTGCTGGACGGCGACCCGGACGACGAGCTCGCCGGCTGGTACCGGCGCGAACTGGACGGCCACGTCGTCGACCTGGCCGCCCTGCCCCCGGCCGCGAGTACGCCTTCCCCGGGCGCGGGCGCGGGCGACGGCGCGGATGCGGGCGGCGGCGCGGGTGCGGGTGCGGGCCCGGGTGAGCGGCGGGCCTATGTCGCCTACACCTCCGGGTCGACCGGCAGGCCGAAGGGCATCCCGCAGACGCACGCCGCGCTGGCGCAGTTCGTCACCTGGTTCGCCGCGGAGTTCGGCATCGGCCCCGGCTCCCGGGTCGCGCAGTGGGCCGCGCCCGGGTACGACGCGAGCCTGGTCGAGATGTTCGCGGCGCTCACCGCCGGCGCGACGTTGTGCCCCGTCCCCGACCGGACCCGGGCGAACCCCGACCGGATGGCCGGCTGGCTCGCCGCGGAGCGCGTCACGCACTTCCAGACCGTGCCCAGCTTCGCCAGGCAGCTCATCACCGCCATCGGCGACCAGGGCGGACGCGGGCGCCTGGGCGCGCTCGCGCATCTGCTGCTGGCCGGCGAGCCGCTGGCGGGCGAGGTGGCCGGCGCGGTGCGCGCCACGCTGCCGTGGGCGCGGCTGGTCAACCTGTACGGCCCCACCGAGACGATCCTCGCCACCTGGCACGAGATCACCGGCCCGGTGCACGGCGTCGCGCCGATCGGGCGGTCCATCCCCGGGCGGCAGGTCCTGGTGCTGGACGACCTCGACCGGCCGTGCCCGGCCGGGGTCACCGGCCAGATCGTCATCCGCGGTCCGTACGTCACCCCCGGGTACGTCGGCGCCGCGTCCGGTGAACGCGCGCCGTTCCGGCCGCTCGCCGGTTTCGACGAGGACCGCCCCGGTTATCGGACCGGCGACCTCGGCCGCAGGCGGTGGGACGGGGCCCTGGAGTTCATCGGGCGCGGAGACGCGCAGGTGAAGTTCAACGGCGTCCGGCTGGAGCTCACCGACATCGAGGCCGCGCTGGCCGCCCACCCTTCGGTGGCCGGGTGCGCCGTCGTCGCGGTGCCCGGCCGCGACGGCCTGGTCACCCGCCTGGTCGGCTACGTCGTCCCCCGCACGCGGCCCTCCGGCGAACCGGAGACGAGCACCGCCGCCGGAGGACCGGAGACGACGCAGGACGCCGGAGGTCCGGAGGTGTGGCGGGCGGCGCTACGGCTCCGGTTCGGGAAGGCGATGCCGCCGGTGTCGTTCAAGACCCTGGACGCGCTCCCGCGCAACGCCGGCGGGAAGGTGGACCGCAACGCGCTGCCGCGTCCGGCCCCCTTCACGGCCCGCCCCGGCGGGCCGTCGCCCGGCCCGCTCGCCGACGAGGTGGCCGGCGTCTGGTCCGAGGTGCTCGGCGGCCGGCGCGTCGAGCCGGACACGACCTTCTTCGCGGCCGGCGGGCACTCCCTGCTGATCCCCCGATTGCTCGATCGGATTCGCGGGCGTTTCGGAACGGCGGTCCCGATCGCGCGATTCTTCGCCGACCCGACGCCGGCCGGCATGGCCGCTCTCATCGAGGCGCGAGCCGTACCGAAAGAAGCAGTTACCCAAACCATGATGGGGTGAGAAACGTGACTCTGGTGGAAACCGAACTGTCCGTTGATTTCGACGGCGAGAGCCTGGAAATCGCCGACGTCCGGCGGGTGGCCGAGGATTGGGCGACGGTCACCATCGCCCCCGCGGCGCTGGCCAGGGCCGCCACCAGCCGGCGCATGTTCGAGGACACCGTCCGGCAGGGCATTCCCGTCTACGGCGTGACCACCGGCTACGGCGAGATGATCTACATGCTGGTCGACACCTCCAAGGAGGTGGAGCTCCAGACCAACCTGGTGCGCAGCCACAGCGCCGGCGTGGGCCCGCTGTTCGCCGAGGACGAGGCCAGGGCGATCCTCGCCGCCCGGCTGAACGCCCTGGCCCGCGGGTACTCGGCGGTGCGGCCCGAGCTGCTGGAGCGGCTGGCGCTGTACCTGAACCTCGGCATCACCCCGGCCATCCCCGAGATCGGCTCGCTGGGCGCCAGCGGCGACCTGGCGACGCTGGCGCACATCGCGACCACGCTGATCGGCGAGGGGTACGTGCTGCGCGAGGGCAAGCGCGTGGAGACGGCGACGGTCCTGCGCGAGCAGGGCATCGAGCCGCTGCAGCTGCGCTTCAAGGAGGGCCTGTCGCTGATCAACGGCACCTCCGGGATGACCGGACTGGGCTCGCTGGTCGTCGGCCGCGCCGTCGAGCAGGTACGGCAGGCCGAGATCGTCACGGCGCTGGTCGTCGAGACGCTCCGCGGGTCGACCAGCCCGTTCCTGGCCGAGGGCCACGACATCGCCCGCCCGCACCAGGGCCAGATGGACACCGCCGCGAACATGCGCGCGCTGATGCGGGGGAGCGGCCTCACCCTGGAGCACGCCGAGCTGCGGCGGCAGGCGCAGGAGCAGCGGGCCGGCAACGGCGTCGACCGCACCGAGGTCTACATCCAGAAGGCCTACACCCTCCGCGCCATCCCGCAGGTCGTCGGCGCCGTCCGCGACACCCTGTACCACGCGGTCGACAAGCTGCGCATCGAGCTGAACTCCTCCAACGACAACCCCCTGTTCTTCGAGGGGCAGGAGATCTTCCACGGCGCCAACTTCCACGGCCAGCCGATCGCGTTCGCGATGGACTACGTGACCATCGCGCTCACCCAGCTCGGCGTGTTCTCCGAGCGCCGCACCAACCGGCTGCTCAACCGGCACCTCAGCGACGGGCTGCCGGAGTTCCTCGTCAAGGGCGACCCCGGCCTGAACAGCGGGTTCGCCGGCGCGCAGTACCCGGCCACGGCGCTGGTGGCCGAGAACAGGACCATCGGCCCGGCCAGCACCCAGAGCGTCCCGTCCAACGGCGACAACCAGGACGTCGTCAGCATGGGCCTCATCGCGGCGCGCAACGCCCGCAGGGTGCTGTCCAACAACAACCGCATCCTGGCCGTGGAGTTCCTCGCCGCGGCCCAGGCGGTGGACGTCTCCGGCAGGTACGACGAGCTCAGCCCGGCCGGCAAGGCGACCTACGGCCTGGTGCGCTCGCTGGTGCCGACCCTGGACGCCGACCGGTTCATGTCCGACGACATCGAGCTGGTGGCGGCCGCGGTCTCCCGCGGGGAGTTCCTCGCGGCCCCCGCGAGCGTGAACGTCGAACTGCGCTGAACCGCGCGGCGCGCGCGAGCGGGGCCGCCCGCGCCCGCTCGCCGCGCGCGTGAGCACGGCGTCGCCGCGTGAGCACGGTCACCGGGTGAGCACAGGTGACCGTGTGAGCACGGCGAGGCCGCGTGAACACAGCAATACAGAAGAACAGTGACCCGGCCCGGGGTGGATAGAGTTTATCGATATGGCCGCGCGACCATTCTCCTCCCCGGGCGGCCCGATGAATTCTCCTGCGCGTTACGGAATTCCGCGCGGGCCCGTCGGCGCCGGCGTCGACTCGCGCAGACCCGAAGGAGGACCTTCCGCATCATGACGATTTCCGTGGCACCGCACGCGCCGGCCGGCCCGGCCGATCGGATTCCGCTCTCCTTCAACCAGGAATTCCTCTGCAATTTCGACAAGGGCGACGAGGAGGGTCCGTTCGGGCCCAAGTACAACATCGTCTGCGGCTGGCGGCTGACCGGGGCCGTCGACGTCGCGACGCTGCAGGACGCCCTGGACGACGTGGTGACGCGCCACGAGTCGCTGCGCACGCTCATCGTCCGGACCGCCGAGACCAGGTATCAGGAGGTCCTCCCTGCGACCCCCGCGGCGCTGCTGGTGCACGACTTCACCGGCGTCGCCCCCGACGCGCGCGAGCTGCGCGCCGAGCAGCTGCTCATCGAGCTGGAGGCGGGCGCGTACGGCATCGGGGAGCTGCCCCTGCTGCGGGCGGTCCTCGGCCGGTTCGACGACGACGACGCGGTGCTCGTGCTGATCGCCCACCACACCGCGGCCGACGAGTGGTCCATGCGCCTGATCATGCGCGACCTGGTCGCCTGCTACGCGCTGCGCGACGGCCACCAGGTGGAGCTGCCCGAGGTGTGCCAGTACCGCGAGTACGCGCGCTGGGAGCAGGAGAGCGCCTCCGGCGACGCGTCGGCGCGCAAGCGCGCGTTCTGGCGCGACAACCTGCGTGACGCGCGCATCCTGGCGACGCCCACCGACCACCTGCGCTCGGCCGGCCTGCCGAAGGCCACCGCCTGGCACCGTTTCTGGATCCCCGCCGAGCTGACCTCCGGGGTGTTCGACATCGGCCGCGGCATGCGCAGTTCGCCGTTCATGGTGCTGCTGGCCGCCTACACCACGCTGCTGCGCAAGATGACGGGCGTCACCGACATCGTCGTGCCGACCTTCACCTCCGGGCGCGCCCAGCCGCGCTTCATGGACACGGTCGGGTCCTTCTTCAACTTCGTCCCGCTCCGCATCGACCTAGCCGGCTGCGACACCTTCCGCCAGGTCGTCGAGCGCACCCGGGCCACCTGCATCGCGGCGTACGGCCACGACATCCCGTTCGCCCAGGTGCTGGAAGAGGCGCCGGAGCTGATGCTCCCCTCGATCGCCGACGACCGCGCCGTGTGCGCCTTCCAGGTCTTCCGGTCGCCGCTGGCCGGCGAGGCGGAGTCGGCGGGCGGCCTCGCCTACTCCGAGATCCGCCGGCGGCTGCTGTCCCAGCCCGTGGGCGGGGACATCCCGGACGGCGCGATGTGGCACCTGGAGATCGACTCCTCGGGCGACATCGTCGGAACCCTCGGGTTCAACAGCAACCTGTTCGACAAGAGCACGATCACCCGCATGGCGTCGGAGTTCCACCAGGTGGTGGCGGACGCGGTCACCGCCCCCGATGCCCCGGTGCGGTGGACCTGACCGGCGAACGACGCGGACAGCCCCAGAACGTGACAGCCCCGAAACGTGACGGACCCGAGAACGTGACGGACCGAGGATCAGACGGACCGAGGACCTGACAGACCAGCGAACAGAGCCGGCGAGCGATCGCGAAGGCTCGCCGGGCAAGTGAGAGGACACCCAATGAGCACTGAGGGCACAGGGAAGCACACCATCGCCGAGATCGAGAAGAAGGTCGAGGACATCTGGAGGTCCGTCCTCCAGGTGCCGGAGGGCCACGAGACCGAGACCTTCTTCGAGCTGAACGGCGAGTCCATGGCCGCCAACCGGCTGGTGTCGCGCGTCGAGGGAGAGCTCGGCATCTTCATCGAGGTCGGCGACATCTTCGAGGAAGACCCGAACCTGACTGGTTTCGTCCGCAGCGTCGTCGCCAAGGCCGGCGACCCCACGCGGGTGTGACCACTGTGGGCCGGTCATCGGCGTCGCCCGCGCGCGGCCCGCGCGCGGGCGCGAGGACAACTCTCATCAGGAAAGGTGGTCTGCGATGGCGGGCCTGACCCGGGTGCGACCCGATGCCGACCTCGGTGAGGTCGTCGAGATCCTGGAGCGCGACGGCGCCGTCATCGTCGAGGACTTCGCCGACGCCGCCACACTGGCGGCGCTGTGGGACGACTTCGGACCGGCTCTCGACGCGTGCGAGTACAGCCAGGACTGGTACAACGGCAAGCGCACCCGCCGGGTGTCGTCGCTGTTCGCGCGCACCGCGCACCTCACGCCCGTCGTCACCCAGCCGCTGTACCTGGGGGCCGCGCGGGCGATCATGCAAAAGCCGGTGCCGATGTGGGTCGGCAAGTCGCGGGTCGAGATGACCCCGACGATCCAGATCAGCGGCACCCAGCTCATCCAACTGCACTCCGGGCAGGGCAAGCAGCCCCTGCACCGGGACGACGCGCTGCACCTGCGCCGCCACCCGGGGCCGACCAGCCGGGTGCAGCTCATGCTCGCCCTGAGCGAGTTCACCGCGGCCAACGGCGGCACCATGGTGATCCCCGGCAGCCACCACTGGGACGACGAGCGCGCCCCCGAGGCGGACGAGGCGTTCCCCACCGAGATGGCGGCCGGGTCCGGCCTGATCTGGCTGGGCGGCGTCTACCACGGCGGCGGCCGCAACGACACCGACACCCCGCGCACCGGGATGACCATCGCGCTGGACCTGGGCAACCTGCGCCAGGAGGAGAACCAGTACCTCGCGGTGCCCAAGGAGGCCGTGCTGGCCTACCCGGAGGAGGTGCGGCGCCTGCTCGGCTACGACCGCTGCCCGCCCGGCCTCGGCTGGTACGAGATGGAGGACCCCTACGTCGTCCTCGAAGGCGACACCGTCCCCGGCGTCCCCCTCGCCCCCGTCGCCCGCGTCTGACCGCGCCCCGCTGCCCCCCACTGCCCCGCCGACCGCCGCCGCGGGTGTCCCTATCGCAGGAACGCCGCGGTGGCGGCCACGAACCGCTCGGCGTCGTCGAGCCACGGGAAGTGCCCGGCTCGCGGCTGGACGGCGAGTTCGGCCCTGGGGAACAGCCCGGCGAGCTCGGTCATCGCCGCGGGAGGAGAGTTCAGGTCGACCTCACCGGCGAGGACCAGGACCGGCGAGGTGAAGCGGGTGAGCGCGGCGCGGGTGGTCTCCGGGTCGAAGGCGCCCGCCGAGCCGAAGGCGGCCGCGGCCTCGTCGTTCCGCTGCTCGTCCCCGGCGGCGTCGTGCGCCCGTGCCGCCTCGTCCCAGCGGCCGTACCAGAACGGCGCGATGGCCCGGAAGGCGTCGCCGGTGGCCCGCCCGGCCATGACCGCCTCCAGGGCCGCGAACGCCGCGGGGAACCACGGCTCGCCCTCGCGCAGCCGGGCGGTCGCCCGCCGGACGTCCTCGGTGATCGTGACGCCCACGGCCATGACGCTCGGGGTGATCAGCGCGAGCCTGCCGACCCGCTCCGGATGGCGGGCGGCGTAGAGCGTGCCCAGATTCGTGCCCGCGGAGTGGGCGAGCAGGTCCATCCGGTCCAGGCCGAGGTGCTCGCGCAGGGCCTCGACGTCGTCGACGAGCCGGTCACAGCGGTACGAGTCCGCGTCCCGCGGCACCGCCGATCCGCCGGCGCCCCGTGGATCCAGCATGATCAACCGCCGGTGCGCGGAGAGGCCGCCGAGGTCGCCGAGGTAGGCGGAGGCCCGCATGGGCCCGCCGGGCAGACAGACCACCGGCGAGCCGTCGCCGGACACGTGGTAGGCGAGCTTGGCGCCGTCGTACGAGGTGAAGAACTCCATGCGCGGCAGCCTGAGGGACGATGGCACTTTTCGGCCATCGTTTAGCGAGGGCTACATAATGGGCCTGGAACGCGGACGGAGCACATGACGGGCGTGGCCCGCGAAGGGCTCCGTGACGACAGGATGGTCGGCGGCGGATTTCGTGCCGAGGGCGGTCGGCGGCGGGCTTCGTGCCGAGGGCGGTCGGCGGGCCGGGTGATGGGGGCGGATGTCGGTCGAGATCAGGTTCACCGCGGCGTCGGTCGCGAAGGTGCGGTTCGCCATCTCACCGCTGGGCGAGACGGTGCTGGCGCTGCGCGTCCTGCTCGGCGCCGGCGGGCACGCGGTGCACCGGCCCTGGGTACGACGGGGGCGCCCGCTGGTGGCGGGCGAGCGCGAGCTGCCGCTGCTGCGCGCGCTCATCGCCGGCCCGCTGCCGTCGTTCCTGCTCCCGGTTCCGGGTGAGCGGCTGCCCACGATGGCGGCCGAACTGGACGTGCTGCGGGCCACAGAAGAGGGCTTCTTCCGGCAGGAGTACGGCGCGGTCACGAGCGTGCCGGCCGAGGACGCCCCCGAGCCGGCCGCGGTACTGCCACGGCTGGCCGAGGCGCTCCACCGCTGCCACGAGCTGCTGATCGCTCCGCACTGGGCCCGGATGCGCGCGGTGATGGAGGCCGACATCGGGCGGCGGGCGCTCACCCTGGTGGACGGCGGGGTGCAGGCGCTGTTCGCCGAGCTGCACCGGGACGTCGCCTGGGACGGCGGCCAGCTGGTGGTGCACGGCCGGCGCACGCCGCACTCCGTCTGGACGGTGGACACCGCCGGGCACGGCCTGGTCCTGCTGCCCACCGTCTTCAACTGGCCGAACGTGGGCGTCGACAAGTCCCCGGTCGCCGCCGCGTCGATCCGCTACCCAGCGGTGGGCGTCGGCCTGCTCTGGGAGCCGGCCCCGCCGACGCTGACGGGCCTGGTCCCGCTGCTGGGCCACACCAGGACGCGGATCCTGGCCGCCTTGGCCGAACCTTCGACGACCGGGGCCCTGGCCGCCCGCCTGGGCGTCACCCCGAGCGCGGTGTCGCAGCATCTGGGCACGCTGCGCGGGGCGGGCCTGGTGTCGACACAGCGCAGGGGCCGTACGGCACTCCACCTGCGCACCGAGCGAGCGGCCCACCTGCTGGGCCTCTCCACCTCGCAAGACGGCTGACACGGCGGTCCGCAAGGCGGCCGACGCGGCGGTCCGGGAGGGTGCCGACGCGGCGGTCCGGGGAAGGCGGCGACCGGTGACCTGTCACCGCCCCCGGGGCCGGGTGCGGCCCCGGGGACGTGCGGATCAGGGGTTGAGGGTGTTGCCGTTGCCCATGCGGCGGAGGTGGTCGAAGGAGGACAGGTCGGGGACCGTCCAGCCGTCCAGGTCGTACTCGCTGAGGCACTGGTCGACGAAGGCCTTGTAGCCGTCCACCTCGCCGCCCACCAGCTGGGCGTTCAGCAGCTCGACCCGGGTGTTCTCGTGGTTGCCGGCGTAGTTGCGCTCGTACAGCTCGTGCCGGCCGCCGAACTCGGTGCCGATGGCGTCCCACAGCAGCTTCATGACCTTGATGCGCTCGACCGCGTCGCTGCCGTCCGACCCGCGGACGTACTTGTCCAGGTACGGCCGGATGTCGGGGTTCTTGAAGTCCTCGGAGCTGGAGTTGATGTAGATCAGCCCGCTGGCGATGTCCTGCTGGATGATCTCCTTGATCCGCGGGTAGCCGGTCTGCATGAACCACCGGTAGGCCAGCCCGTACGCGGGGTTGGGCAGCAGCGCGCCGTCCTTCCATTCCACGGGGTTGCGCGCCGCGGCGTCGGAGAACGCCCAGAACAGGTTGCGCCACGCGAGGACCTCGCCGATGCGGGTCTGCACGCCGCGGAAGTCCTTGGTGCCGGTCATCTCGGTGGCCTTGACGAGCAGCCCGGCGATGAACTCCAGCTTCACGGCCAGTCGTGTGCAACCGTGGAACGTGAAGCGCTCGAAGAAGCCCGAGCGTCCGGTGAACAGCAGCGCCTTGCCGAGGTTGCCGTAGACGAAGACGTTCTCCCACGGGATGAGCACCTTGTCCAGCACCAGGATGGTGTCGTTCTCGTCCAGCCGCGAGGAGAGCGGGTAGTCGAACGGCGTCCCCATCACCGTGGCGGTGGTGGAGTAGGACGGCCGGCAGATGAGCTTCATGCCCTTGGCGTCCATGGGGATGGTGGCGACCAGCGCGAACTTCTTGTCCTTGATGGGCAGCCCGTAGTGGGCGATGAAGTTGTAGTGGGTGAGCGCCGACCCGGTGGCCACGACCTTGGCGCCGCTGACCACGAGCCCCGCGTCGGTCTCCTTCTCCACGTGCACGAACACGTCGGCGACCTCGTCCGGCGGCCGGTTGCGGTCGACCGGCGGGTGGACGATCGCGTGGTTCCAGTACAGGACCTTCTCCTGCGACTCCTTGTACCAGCGCCTGGCGTTGTCGGCGAAGGGCTCGTAGAAGTCGGCGTTGGCGCCGAGCGTGCCGAGGAAGGACGCCTTGTAGTCGGGGCTGCGTCCCATCCAGCCGTAGCTCATCCGCGCCCATTCGGCGATGGCCTGCTGGTCGGCGACCAGGTCCTCCACGCTGTGCGGCGTCGTGAAGAACCGGTGGGTGTAGCCGTCGCTTCCCGTGTCGGTCGGCTTGGTCAGGACGTCCCGCTTGTCGGGGTCGTGCAGCGCGTCGTACAGGCGCGCCGTCATCCTGATGGGATTGTGGAACGCCGGGTGCGAGGTGACGTCCTTCACGCGCTCGCCGTACAGGTAGATCTCGCGGTCGTCGCGCAGGCTCTCGATGTACTCGTCGCCGGTCAACGGGCGCGTCTTCGGCCGCTCGGCGGCCGCGCCGTTGGCGCCGTTGGCGGGGGCCGTGTCGGCGGGCGCCGGACTTCTTTCCTCTACGTGCACCTCAACTCCTCGATGAATCGGTAGCCGTCGAGCCGGCCGTCCAGGAGACGTGCCGGGAAAGCACGCCCCGGGAAAGGACACGCCCGAAGAAAAGTCCGCTGTCGCACGCGCGTGCCGGAGGCAGGCCGCAGCCGTGGTGTCACCGGCGACACGTTCCGCTCGGCGACGGTGACGGGCGGGCACACCGGAAGCCTGTCGCGGAGCTTAATGTTCACATCCGGCATTGACCCGGCACATCTCTCACATTGCGGTCCACGGCCTGAGAAATGGGCGTTCGGCACTTCAGAAGATGCGTTATCGGAACGGCCGGTGCGACCGTCGGATGGTGAGCATCGGCGGCCGGCGTTCCGGCCACATGCGAATTCGGGCCAGCCGGCGCGCCTGCCGGTCCCGCCTTTTCTCGCCGGACTTATCTAGGAGGATATGGTGCTGACGACCGACGTTCCGACGCGGGACGAGCTCGTCCGTCGCGCGTCCGAACTGGTGCCGCTCCTGCGCGGGCACGCGGCCTGGGCGGAGGAGAACCGCCGCATCCACGAGGAGTCCATCGAGGCCCTGGCGGAGGCGGGCGTCTTCAAGATGCGGGTGCCCGCCCGCTACGGCGGCTACGAGTCCGACACGCGCACCCTGGTCGACGTCGCCTCCGAGCTCGGCAGGGCCGACGGTTCCACCTCCTGGGTCGCGTCGGTGTACTGGATCCCGACGTGGATGGCGAGCATGTTCCCCGAGCACGTCCTGGACGAGGTGTTCGCCACCCCCGACGTGCGCGTCTGCGGGACGCTGAGCCCGACCGGCATGGCCGCCAAGGTCGACGGCGGCGTCATCGTCAACGGCAAGTGGGGCTTCATCAGCGGCGCCCTGCACGCCCACTACCAGGTTCTCGTCGCCATCCAGATCGGCGGCGAGGGCGAGCCCATGCCGATCGCCATCGTCGTGCCGATCTCCGACCTGACGATCGTCGACGACTGGCACACCTCGGGCCTGAAGGGCACCGGCAGCGTCACCACGATCGCCCAGGACCTGTTCATCCCCGACGACCGCGTGCTCCCCCTGCCCCTGGTGCTGCAGGGCCAGGCGGCGTCGCCGGACGTCGCGGGCCGCCCGATCTACAGCTCGCCGCTGCTCCCGGTCGCCTCGGCGTCCTCGGTCGGCACGCTGATCGGCCTGGCCAGGGCCGCCAAGGAGACCTTCCTCGACCGGCTGCCCGGCCGCAAGATCACCTACACCGGGTACGACAGCCAGGCCGAAGCGCCGCTGACCCACCTCCAGGTCGCCGAGGGCGTCATGAAGATCGACGAGGCCGAGTTCCACGCCCACCGGCTGGCGACGCTCGTCGACAGCAAGGGCGCCGCCGGCGCGGAGTGGACGATCGAGGAGCGCGCGCTGGCCCGCGCCGACATGGGCGCGGTGGTCAAGCTGGCCAAGGAGGCCGTGGACATCTTCGCCGCGGCGAGCGGCGGGTCGTCCATCTACAGCAACGTGCCGATCCAGCGGATCAGCCGTGACGTCCACGCCGCCAACCTGCACGCTCTGATGCACCCGAACACCAACGCCGAGCTTTACGGCCGGATCCTCTGCGGTCTTGAGCCCAACACGCTCTACATCTGACGGCAGAGACGACAGAAGGGCCCTGACATGACCATCACCAGCACCGACGCCCCCGCCATAACCGACACCGACCGGGCCGCCGTCGTCTCCGTCCCGAGCCGCATCGTCGCGGCGTGGGCGAGCCACAACGCCAAGGCCTTCGCCGAGGTCTTCACCCCGGACGGCACCATGATCCTCCCGGGCGCGTACAGCAAGGGCACGGCGGACATCGAGAACTTCATGACCGGGGCCTTCGCCGGCCCCTACAAGGGCACCCAGGTCACCGGCCTGCCCATCGACATGCGGTTCCTGAACGCCGACACCGCCCTGGTGATCACCCAGGGCGGCGTGCTCGCCCCGGGCGAGAACAAGGTGCACCCCGACCGCGCCGTCCGCGCCACCTGGGTCGTCGCCCGGCACGAGGGCGAGTGGAAGCTCGCCGCCTACCAGAACAGCCCTCTCGGGACCGCCTGACCGGCGAGCCGCATCGCCTCCCAGGGGCCGTGCCAGGCGTACTCCGCGCGAAACCGCGCGACCGCCCGGCCGGTCCCATCGGCGTTCCCACCCGCCGCCGTTCCCACCCGCCGCCGTCCCCAGCCCCGGCGGGAACGTCCCCCGGCCCGGCTGATAACCCGGATGACCGGGGCCGGCCGCGCCGCCGGCCGGCGGTTCTCCGGCCGGACGGCTTGACGGCCCGCCGGGTGTGTATCGCCCTGCGGGTCTTCTTCCACGTTGCTGGATGGGCCGCACCGCGTTGACGTGCGCTTTGTCGGCCATGTTCCATGGGAGTCGTGTCAGCCCCTCGTCCGATCCGCGACGCGTGCCGGGGCGCCGGATGCCGGGGAAGCCCGGATCACGGCTCGGTCGGTGGCGACGACCCTGCGCCGGCGGCGTCCGGCCACGGGTGGAGAGGCCTTCCATGGGGCCTCCCATGGGGTCTTCGGCGGTCCGCAGATCCGTCGCGAGGAGTTGACGATGGTGCCCACGCCCGACGGCTTGCGGCCGACGATCTCCGCACCACCCCCGCCGGAGTGCCTCGACGAGGTCGCCGAGTGCCTTGGCGGTGAGGTGTACCTGGCCTACGCCCACCGTCCCGAGTCCGGAGTGGTCGCCGTCGTGGGGCACTTCTCCGCCGAGACGGCGCTCGGCAGGGCCAAGACGCGGGCCGCGTCCCTGGACGCGCTGCACCGGCTGCCGGACGGGGTCGCCCGGCCCTGCGCGCCGGACGACCACAGGGACCTGTGCCTGTCGGAGTTCATGCCGGACCCGCCCGCCGGCCGCTTCGCGCGCGTCGCGGGCACCGGCCTGCTGAGCCGCGAGCGGTACATGCTCCCGGCGGAGGTCGTGTGGATGGGCGACCGGGACTGCCGGGTGGAGCCCACCGCGGTGGGCGTGATCGGCGACGGCGACGACGGCGTGTCGGGCGCGATCGCCGACCTGCTGGCGCACGACATGGTCACGCGCTGGTGGGCGAGCCCGCGCATGCCGCTGCTGCGGGTCTCTCAGCACCTGGCCGAGATGATCCCCGAGGGCGCAGCCGAGGCGGCGGCCGCCCTGGGGCTCCGGGTGTCGGCGTTCGCGCTGCCCGGCCCGGACTTCCAGATCGCCGTGGTGGGCGTGTGCGCCGAGGGCACCACGATCGCGACCGCGGCCGCGCGCACGGTCGGCGAGGCGGTCTCCGAGGCGTTCCTGCGGGCGCTGGCCGCGCGCGCCCAGCCGTGGAACACCCTGTCGACCGCCGACTCGCTGCGCCGGCTCACCGTATGGCACCGCGAGGTCGACTACCTGGCCTATCTGGAGTGGTCCGCGCTGGACGCCGACGCCTCGGCGTTCGACCCGCCCGGCCCCGAGGACGAGACGCCGAGCTGGGCCGACATCGCCTGCCGCCGGTTCGGGCACGAGCCCGTCGTGGTCACACTGGGAGAGGCCGGCGAAGCGGTGAAGGTGGTATGCCCCGGCGCCGCGTGCTACCGCACCGTCCCCCCCGGCACCACGCTCCCCTGCCCGGTCCCCTGACCCGAAGTCCGTCGTACGGCGCCCGGCTCGGCGAAGTGGGCTAGGGGTGGGTTCGGGGGGTTTCGCGGCGGTCGTGGACGAGGCGCCACAGGAACTCGCCGAACATCTCGCGCTCGTCGAGGGTGAACGGGGCGAGGAAGGTGTCCAGGGCGTTCAGCATGGCGGGGCCGAGCTTGTGGCGCAGCAGCGCCTGTCCCTCGCTGGTCAGGCCGATGGCGTACTTGCGCCGGTCATCGGGGTTGCGGGCACGCTGCACCAGGCCCATGCGCTCCAGGCCGTCCACGACGCTGACCATGGTGGTGCGGTCGATGCCGTGCGTGCGGGCGAGCTGCTGCTGGGACTGCGGGCCCACCGAGTCGATGGCCGTGAGCACGATGACGTCCTTCGAGCGCAGGCCGAACGGCTCCACAGCCGCTTCCAGGAGCTCGTCGAACAGGTCGCCGGCCTTGCCGAGCAGGATGCCGGTGGAGCCGGGGGCGAACTCCGGCGAAGGTATGTGGGAATTCGAAGAATCAGCGCTCACAGACGTGCCTTTCGGTGTCACCTGTCCCGAAATGTGCGGCATGCCGCACATTAAGCACGGCTCCGTCTGGCACGAGTGTCACACGCTGAGATGGGCGGCGCAACCGACGGTCACGAATGCGATCGTCAGTGGCACTGATTGACGGTGTTGCTGATGATCTGTCAAAATACTATCCAGTGAGGGGCGAGTGAGGGTGTCGGCCAGAGGTTCGCCGATCGGTGGTGAGGGAGGTCCTCATGTCCGACAGACCAGCCGTCCCCGACGCCGGGACCACGTGGGACCAGATACGCGATATCTGGGACGAGGTCCGCGAGATCGTCACGGCGTGGGAGGCCGCGCAGGCGGCCGAGGAGCCGGAATGCTGATCGTCGACGCGGAATGCCGATCCTCGTCGCGGAAAGCCGATCGGCGGCCCGGAGCGTCGATCGGCGGCCGTGCGGGCCGACCGGCCCGGACCCGAAGGCTGCCGGCCGGGTGAAGGCGACCGGCCGGGCCTGAAGGCGATCGGCGGACGCGGGAAGGCCGGGGGTCATGGGTGGGAACGGGCGCGAGTCCGCGCCGGCGGCGCGGACGCTCGCCGAGTCCGTCGGCTGGCTGCTCAACGACGTGGCCCGTGAGCTCACGCAGCGGCTGGAGGAGGCGCTCAGGGGCGACGACCTGCGCTGGCGCGACTACGGCGTGCTCGTCGTGCTGGAATCGGCCGGACCGCTGTCCCAGCAGGAGATCGGCCGGCGGCTCGCCGTCGACCGCTCGACGATGGTGCACGTCATCGACCTGCTGGAGCAGCGGGGCCTGGTCGCGCGCGGCCGCGACCGGGCCGACCGGCGCGCCTACGCCATCGAGCTCACCGACGCCGGACGGACGCTCCTGACGGACGTGCTGCACCCGCTGACCGCCGAGGTCCACGAGCGGGTGCTCGGCCCCCTGGGACCCCAGGATCGCGACGCCCTGACCCGTATCCTCGGCCGGCTCACCCGTGGCGGCTGAGCAGAGCAATATGCGAGAAACGCAGACTATCTAGATCCCTGATAGTTGGTATGTATACGAATCCATGGAGCCGGGCACGGGGCGAAGGGCCCTGATCCCCCCTGAGTGAGGTACATGGCCAGGAGGCGAGCCATGGACATTTCCGTCATCGGTGTTCCCGCGGACGCACTGGAGATCTACCGGTACTTCCTGCGACACCGTGGCGACGGCATCGGCTCGATCAGGCAGGCGCTCGACCTGGACCCCGACACCATCGAGGCCGCCGTCGACACCCTCGATCGACTGTCCCTGCTCGACCTCACCGACCGGCACCGCGTCATGGCCACCGAGCCGCGCATCGGCATCGAGCGCCTCATCGAGCAACGCCTCAACGAGCTCAACTCCGAGATCCGGCGCGTGCTCGGCGCGCGGGACGCCATCGCCTCGCTCGTCGAGGACCAGCAGCACGGCGAGAACGCCAACTCCATGCTCGACATCGAGCGGGTCGAGGGCCTGGACCGCGTGCGCCAGCGGCTGGACGACCTGGGCTTCTTCTCCTACAAGGAGACCCTGTGCCTGCACCCGGGCGGGCCGCTGTCGCGGGGCGCCATCGAGACGGCGCTGCCGCTGGACACCCGCTCGCTGCGCCGCGGCCTGGCGGTGAAGGCCGTCTACCATCCCAAGGCGCTCGACGACCCCAACATGGTGGCGTACCTGCGCGAGCTGACGAGCCTCGGCGGCCAGGTCCACATCACCGAAGATCCCTTCGACCGCATGCTGATCTTCGACCGCAGCATCGCGGTGGTGCCCATCCATCCCAAGGAGAGCGCCCGCGGCGCCCTGCTGGTGAAGGAGCCCGGCCTGGTCTCGCAGCTCGTCACCTATTTCGACGGCGTATGGGACGGCGCCACCGATTTCAAGGAATACACCGAGCCGAGCTCGGACGCGCCGCTTCTTTCCGATCTGGAACGTCAGGTCCTCGCCGTCATGGCGACGGCGGACAAGGACGAGATCGCGGCGCGCGAAATCGACGTCTCCGTCCGCACTTATCGCCGTTATGTCGCCGATCTCATGGCGCGGCTCGGCGCCGTCAATCGTTTCCAGGCCGCATTGCGCGCCAAAGAAGAGGGCTGGATCTGACCGCGGGCGCCCCGCGCACACTCGGAGATGACAGAGGCCGCTTACAAGCTTTTGACTGGTGTGAATCAGAGGAGATGGTCTGATGCTGGTTTGCGTCACCGGGGGCACGGGATTCGTCGGAGCCCATTCTGTCGCGGCGCTGGTCCGCGACGGCCACCGCGTCCGCATGCTGGTCCGCGACCCCGCGAAGGCCGCCCCCGCGCTGGCGCCCTTCCACCTCGGCCGCGACGCCGTCGAGACCGTCACCGGCGACGTCACCGACGTCGCCTCCGTGGCGAGGGCCGTGCGCGGCGCCGACGCCGTGCTGCACGCCGCTTCGGTGTACTCCTTCGACAGCAGGCTCCACGCGCGGATGCGGCAGGTCAATGAGCGCGGTACGCAGATCGTGCTGGACGCCGCGCGCCGCGCCGGCGCGGGCCTGATCGTCCACGTGTCCAGCGTCGTCGCGCTGTTCCCAGCACCCGGCCGCTTCGTGGACGCCGGCTCGCCCGTCGGCCGTCCCCGCGAGACCTACATGGCCAGCAAGGCGGCGGCCGAGACGGTGGCGCGCCGGCACCAGGACGAGGGGGCGCCGGTGGCGATCACCTATCCGCCCGCGCTGCTCGGCCCGCACGACCCCAACATGGGCGACCAGGTCTCGCGGGTGCGCGCGGTGCTGCGCGGGCTGACGCCCCTGTGGCCGCTGGGCGGCTTCCCGGTGGGCGACGTCCGCGACACCGCCGCGCTGCACGCCGCCCTGGTGGCCGCGCCGGACCGGGCGCTGCGCTCCAGCCCGGGCGAGGGCGCCGTGCCCGGCCGGGAACCTGAACCCGCCGCCGGCGGAGCGGGCGCGCCCGGCCGCCATTTCGGGCCGGGACACTATCTGTCCACCCGGCGGTACATGGACGTGCTGCGCGAGGTCACCGGGCGCGCGCTGCCGGCGGCCTTCCTGCCCGCCGGCGCGATGCTCCCGGTGGGCGTGCTCGCCGGCCTGATCCAGCGGGTGTGGCCCTGGCACATCCCCGCCGAGTACGGAGCCATCTACACATGCGCCTGCGCCACGCGGGTGGCCGACCACGCCGGCGCCTTCGGCGTCAGCCCCCGGCCGATCGCCGAGACGGTCGGCGACACCGTGCGCTGGCTGTACGAGAACGGCCGCCTGTCGGCCCGCCAGGCTGGGCTGGAACGGCCGAGCCTGGCGTCCGCGGGCGCGCGATGAGGGGAGAGGGCGCCATGACCGAGCAGATCGCGACGAGCCCGAGCCTGGACGTCCCGGCGCCGGAGCCGTTGTCCGCCGTCGAGATCGACTTCGTCCCGGTCGCCGTGCCCCGGCGGCCGAACGGTGCCACCGGGGCCGAGGAGCGCCGGAGCGGCCGGCCGGCGGAGGAGACGCCGTCCGGGCAGCCGGCCCGGTCGATGGAGGCGCTGCGCGAGCGGCACGGCGGGCTGCGCCAGGGCATCGTCGACGGCCGCCGCGAGGGCGTCGAGCGCCAGCACCGCCTGGGCAAAGGAACGGCCCGCGAGCGCATCGCGATGCTGCTGGACGAGGGCTCGTTCGTCGAATTGGACATGTACCGGCGTCACCAGGCGCACGGCCTGCGCATGGAGGAGAGCCGGCCGCACACCGACGGCGTGGTCACCGGCTCCGGCACGATCGACGGCCGGCGGGTGTTCGTCTACGCCCAGGACTTCACGATCTTCGGCGGCTCGCTCGGCGCGGGACACGCGGCCAAGATCCACAAGGTGATGGACCTGGCCATCTCCACCGGCTCGCCGCTCATCGGCCTCATCGACAGCGGGGGAGCCCGCATCCAGGAGGGCGTGGTCGCGCTCAGCGGGTACGGCGGCATCTTCCAGCGCAGCGTCCAGGCGTCCGGCGTCATCCCCCAGATCAGCGTGGTCCTCGGGCCGTGCGCGGGCGGCGCCGCCTACACCGTGGCGCTCGCCGACTTCGCGTTCATGGTGCGCGACACCGCGCAGATGTACCTCACCGGGCCCGACGTCGTCGCGGCGGTGACCGGCAAGCGGTACACCCACGCCGAGCTCGGCGGCGCCGACGTGCACGGCAAGAAGTCCGGCGTGGCGACGTTCGTGCACGACGACGAGGAGAGCTGCCTTGAGGAAGTGCGCTACCTGATCTCGCTGCTCCCCGGCAACAACCTGGAGTTCCCGCCGAGCGCGCCGCCCTGCGACGCCACCACGGACGTCCGCCCCCGCCTCGCCGAGATCGTCCCGGTCGAGCCGAACAAGCCCTACGACATGCGGCTGATCGTCGCCGAGCTGGTGGACGACGGCGAGTACCTGGAGCTGCACGAGGACTGGGCGCAGAACGTCATCTGCGTGCTGGCCCGCATCGACGGCGAGGTGGTGGGCATCGTCGGCAACCAGCCCATGGTGCTGGCCGGCGTGCTCGACGTCTCCGCCTCGCAGAAGGCCGCGCGCTTCGTGCGGTTCTGCGACGCCTTCAGCATCCCGCTGGTGTCGCTGATCGACGTCCCCGGCTTCCTGCCCGGCGCCGACCAGGAGTACGCCGGGATCATCCGGCACGGTGCCAAGCTGCTGTACGCCTACTGCGAGGCGACGGTGCCGCGCATCCACGTCATCGTGCGCAAGGCCTACGGCGGCGCGTACATCGTGATGGACTCGCGCACCATCGGCACCGACCTGTCCCTGGCGTGGCCGACCAACGAGGTCGCCGTCATGGGCGCGGAGGGCGCCGTGAACATCATCTTCCGCAAGGAGCTGGCCGCCGCCGCCGACCCCGCCGAGCTGCGGGCCGAGCTGGTCGGCGAGTACACCGAGCAGCTCATGCACCCGCACTACGCGGCCGAGCGCGGCCTGGTCGACGACGTCATCGACCCGGTGGACACCCGCGCCGCGGTCGCCAGGGGCCTTGCGATGCTGCGCAACAAGCGCAAGCCCTCGCCGCAGCGCAAACACGGGAACGTGCCGCTGTGAATTCGCGCGAAAACGGTCGCGCGTCCCGGTGAGATGCGCCCGCCGCGCGATGGCCGCCCCATTTCACGGGCTCGGGCGGGCGCGCGAGCGAAATACAGCAAATTCGAAGAAGAATCACCTGTCGCCCGACCGGAACAATTGACTTCGGCGTTTCCCGGCATTCGCGCGCGCGAGGCCGGGAAAGCGCCCGTACGCGCCGGGGCGCGCGGCGGGCACACGGTCATATCCCGGGATCGAGGTTTGCGCATGGCGACCGAGACAGTTTCGGCGGCACCCCTGAACGGGTCCGCGCTCAACGGCCGTTACCACCGGATCGCGCTGAACATCTTCGCGTTCATCGTGGTGGCCCACTGGGCCGAGCACATCGTCCAGGCCATCCAGCTGTGGGTGCTCGGCTGGCCCCCCAAGCAGTCGCTGGGCCTCATCGGGTCGCTGTACCCCCCTGCCTTCACCTCCGAGTGGATGCACTACGGCTACGCGCTGGTCATGCTCATCGGCCTCATCATCCTCAGGAAGGCGTTCACCGGCACGGCCCGCACGTGGTGGAACATCTCGCTCGGCATCCAGGTGTGGCACCACTTCGAGCACCTGCTGCTGCTCGTCCAAGCGCAGATGGGCTGGCACCTGGCCGGCCGTCCCGTGCCCACCAGCATCGTGCAGCTCATCGCGCCGCGCGTGGAGCTCCACCTGTTCTACAACGCGATCGTCTTCATCCCGATGGTCGTGGCCATGGTCCGCCACCTGCGCCCCTCCCCGTCCGAGCGCGCCATCATGGCCTGCACCTGCGCGGCGCGCGCATGACGGAGGGACGTTCAAGGCAGGGACGCTCCCCGGTCTTCGCCGCGGCGCTGACGCTCGTGGGGGCGTTCCTGCTGTACCTCGCCATCCCCAACATCGGCCCGGTCGTTCGCGCGGCGCGGGCCGATGGCGTTCCCGGGGTGTTCACCGCCGAGACGCTCTCGTGCGTCTCGCATCCGGGACACGAGAGTTGCTCGTGGAGCGGGGAGTTCCGCTCCGACGACGGCGCCGTCCGGCATGACGACATCGTCCTCTACGGCGCCGACCGGGAGACCCTGCGAGCCGGGGAGCACACCCGGGCGGTCGACACCGGGCGGACCGGACGGGTCTACGGACCGGGCGGATCCCGCGAGTGGATCTTCACCGCGCTGCTGACGCTCGCCGGCCTGGCCGTCATCCTGTTCGCCTGGGCCCGGCCGCTGCGGCCGCTGCTGTCGCGTTCGCGTACGCGATCCCCGTCCGCGTCCGCGTCCGCGTCCGCGTCCCCGTCCCCGTCCGCGTCCGCGTCCGCGTCCCCGTCCCCGTCCGCGTCCCCGTCCGCGTCCCCGACGCCGGACGCCGTGCCCGCGCGCGGCGGACCCGGCGGATGAGGCGCCACCAGGCAGAGGGCACGGAGCCGCGGAGCGCCACCCGGCAGGGCGACGGCGCGCGGTACGGCGCGGTGTCGCAGGGCGGCGCGCGGCAGGGCGGGGGGGGGGGGGGGGGGGGGGGGGGGGGGGCGGACCCCCCCCCCCCCCCCCCCCCCCCCCCCTCCCCTCTCCCCCCCCCCCCCCCCCCCGCCCTCCCCCCCCCCCCCG
>NZ_JBVJHR010000037.1:0-3050 GCF_055586705.1 Sphaerisporangium sp. NPDC049457
CCCCCCCCCCCCCCCCCCCCCCCCCCCCCCCCCCCCCCCCCCCCCCCCCCCCCCCCCCCCCCCCCCCCCCCCCCCCCCCCCCCCCCCCCCCCGCCGTGACATTCCCCAAGGGACGGAAACGACATGACCGACGACATCCTGCGGATGCGTGGAATCACCAAGACGTTCCCAGGAGTCAAGGCACTCCAGGACGTCAACCTGTCCGTACGCCGAGGCGAGATCCACGCCATCTGCGGCGAGAACGGGGCGGGCAAGTCGACGCTGATGAAGGTGCTGTCGGGCGTGTACCCCCACGGCTCCTACGACGGTGAGATCTTCTTCGACGGCGAACCGTGCCGCTTCGCGGGCATCCGCGACAGCGAGCACCGCGGCATCGTGATCATCCACCAGGAGCTGGCGCTGAGCCCTCAGCTCTCGATCGCCGAGAACATCTTCCTGGGCAACGAGCGCGCCACGCGCGGCCTCATCGACTGGAACCGCACCAACCACGAGGCGGGCCTGCTGCTCCAGCGCGTCGGCCTGCCGGAGAACCCGACGACCCCGGTGTCCGATATCGGCGTCGGCAAGCAGCAGCTCGTCGAGATCGCCAAGGCGCTGTCGAAGGAGGTGCGGCTGCTCATCCTGGACGAGCCGACGGCCGCGCTGAACGACGAGGACTCCGCGCACCTGCTCGACCTGCTGCGCGGGCTGCGCGACGAGGGCATCACCTGCGTGATCATCTCGCACAAGCTCAACGAGGTCATCGCGATCGCCGACTCGATCACCATCCTGCGTGACGGGCGCACGATCGAGACCATGGACATGAAGGCCGACCACGTCACCGAGGACCGCATCATCTCGGGCATGGTCGGCCGCGACCTGGAGAACCGCTTCCCGCCGCACGAGCCCAAGATCGGTGCGGAGGCGATGCGCATCGAGGACTGGACGGTCTACAGCCCCACGCAGCGCGGGCGCAAGGTCGTCTCCGGCGCGAACATGACGCTGCGGCGCGGCGAGATCGTCGGCCTGGCCGGCCTGATGGGCGCGGGGCGCACCGAGCTGGCCATGAGCGTGTTCGGCCGCTCCTACGGGGTGGACATCTCCGGGCGCGTCTACCGCGACGGCAAGCTCGTGGAGATCCGCTCGGTGCGGGACGCCATCAAGCACGGCATCGCCTACGCCACCGAGGACCGCAAGCGCTACGGGCTCAACCTCATCGACGACATCAAGCGCAACATCTCGGCCGCGGACCTGCCGAGGCTGGCCAAGCGCGGATGGATCAACGACAACGAGGAGTTCCGGGTCGCCGACGAGTACCGCGGGAGCATGAACATCAAGGCGCCCAGCGTGCTGAGCGTCACGGGCAAGCTCAGCGGCGGCAACCAGCAGAAGGTCGTCCTCTCCAAGTGGATCTTCACCGACGCGGACGTGCTCATCCTCGACGAGCCCACCCGGGGCATCGACGTGGGCGCCAAGTACGAGATCTACTCGATCATCAACCGCCTGGCCGACCAGGGCAAGGCGATCCTGGTCATATCCTCTGAACTGCCCGAACTGCTAGGTCTGTGTGATCGGATCTACACGCTCTCGGAAGGCCGCATCACCGGCGAGGTCGCGCGTGAGGACGCGACCCAGGAGCGCCTGATGCACTACATGATGAAGGGACAGGAGCAGATCCGATGAGCAGCATCTCCCCCGCCGACGCCGGCGTGGCCCCGGGCGGAAAGGACGCCGGACCCGCGCAGCCGCCCGCGCGCACCTCGCTGTTCGGCGTCTCGCTCAACATCCGCCAGAGCGGCATCTACATCGCCTTCGCGCTGATCGTCGTGCTGTTCGCGGTGCTGACCGACGGCGCCCTGCTTGAGCCGCAGAACATCTCCAACATCATCGTCCAGAACTCCTACATCCTGATCCTCGCGATCGGCATGATCCTGATCATCATCGCCGGGCACATCGACCTGTCGGTCGGATCGGTGGTGGCCGTCACCGGCGCCATCTCCGCGGTGCTGATGGTCAACTACGGGGTCCCCTGGCCGCTCGCCGTGCTGCTCACCCTCCTCGCCGGCGCGCTCATCGGCGCCTGGCAGGGCTTCTGGATCGCCTACTTCGGCATCCCGGCGTTCATCGTCACGCTCGCCGGCCTGCTGCTGTTCCGCGCGCTCACGCTCACCGTCCTCGGCAACCAGGGCATCGGCCCCTTCCCCGACCAGGTGCGCACGCTGGCCAACGGCTTCACCGACGGCTACCTCGGCAACATCGGCCTCGGCGCGCTCGGCGGCGCCGACCTGTTCAGCATGCTCGTCGGCGTCATCGCGGTCGCCGGCATGGCCGTCTCGCAGTGGCGCACGCGCACCGCGCGGCAGAGGTACAACCAGAGCGTCGACCCGCTGCCGGTCTTCCTGCTGAAGATCGTCGCGGCGGCGGCCGTCGTCCTGGCCATCGTGGTGCAGCTCGCCCGCTTCAAGAACCTGCCGTGGGTCCTGGTGCTGCTGGCCATCCTGGTGCTCGGCTACTCCATGCTCACCAACCGCGCGGTGTTCGGCCGCCGCATCTACGCCATCGGCGGCAACCTGCAGGCGGCGGTGCTGTCCGGCGTCAAGGTCAAGTCGGTGATCTTCTGGATCTTCGTCAACATGGGCGTGCTGTCCGCCCTGGCGGGCATCATCTTCGCCGGCCGCCTCAACCAGGCGGGCCCCACGGCCGGCGGCTCCTTCGAGCTGGACGCCATCGCGGCCGCCTTCATCGGCGGCGCGGCCGTCCAGGGCGGCGTCGGCAAGGTGGTCGGCGCGATCACCGGCGGCCTGATCATGGGTGTGATCAACAACGGCATGTCGCTGATCGGCGCGCCGAGCGAGCGCGTCATGCTGGTCAAGGGCGCCGTCCTGCTGGCCGCCGTCGCCTTCGACGTGTGGACCAAGCGCAGGTCCGGCAGCGCCCAGTAACGGCGGCCGCGGCGCCGGGGGAGCCCCCGGGGCCGCGCCTGAACGGCAGCGGGGGGGGGGGGGAGGGGGGGGGGCGCCCCCCCCCCCCGCCAACGGGGAAAAGAAGACCCCCACAAAGGGCAACAAAAC
>NZ_JBVJHR010000037.1:3060-40320 GCF_055586705.1 Sphaerisporangium sp. NPDC049457
CGAGAGAAGGAAAAACACCGCCCCCGGGAGAACCCCCCCCCCCCCCCCCCCCCCTCCCCCCCCCACCCCCCCCCCCCCCCCCCCCCCCCCCCCCCCCCCCCCCCCCGCCCGCGTGCAGGGGGAGCGCGGACGCCCCACGGGCCGGGACCGACGAGCGTGTGGACGCGAGGAGCGTGCGGCGCACGGGCGGGTGGACGCGGCGAGCGTGCGGATGTACGGGCGGGTGGGCGCGGGTGGCAGGCCGGCGGGGTAGGGGGTAAGCGGCGGAAACTGGGGCCGGGCGCTCGGAATGCCGCGGGGCGCCGGGCTGTTTCGTCGGAGGCGACGACTACTGTGAAAGTGCGGTTCCACAGACGACGATCGCGTTCACAGACGACTATCGCGCAACCACAGGAGGTCCCCCCGGTGCTCGTTGACTCGTTCGGGCGAGTGGCCACCGACCTCAGGGTCTCATTGACCGACAAGTGCAACCTCCGCTGCGCCTACTGCATGCCCGCGGAGGGGCTCGACTGGCTGCCCAAACCCGAACTCCTCACCGCCGACGAGATCTGCCGCCTGGTGACCATCGGCGTCGAGCGGCTCGGCATCACCGAGATCCGCTACACGGGAGGAGAGCCGCTGCTGCGGCGCGAGCTCGTCGACATCGTCGCGCGCACCGCCGCGCTGCGCCCCCGGCCCCAGCTCTCGATCACCACCAACGGCATCGGCCTGGCCCGCCTGGCCGGGCCGCTGGCCGAGGCGGGGCTCGACCGCGTCAACGTCTCCCTCGACACCCTCGACCGCGAGGTCTTCGCCAGGCTCACCCGCCGCGACCGGCTGCCCGACGTCCTCGCGGGCCTGGCCGCCGCCGACGCGGCCGGCCTGCGCCCGGTGAAGGTCAACTCCGTCCTCATGCGCGACGTCAACGACCGCGACGCCGTCCGGCTGCTCCGCTACTGCCTGGAGCACGGTTACGAGCTGCGCTTCATCGAGCAGATGCCGCTGGACGCCCAGCACGGCTGGCGCCGCGACGACATGGTCACCGCCGACGAGATCCTGTCGATCCTCTCGGCCGAGTTCACGCTCACCCCCGACGACCCGGGGCGGCGGGGCAGCGCCCCCGCCGAGGTGTTCCTGGTGGACGGCGGGCCGGCGAAGGTCGGCGTCATCGGCTCGGTGACCCGCCCGTTCTGCGGGGCCTGCGACCGGGTGCGGCTGACGGCCGACGGCCAGGTCCGCAACTGCCTGTTCGCCACCGAAGAGTCCGACCTGCGCCTCGCGCTGCGCTCGGGCGCCTCCGACGACGAGCTCGCGCGGCGCTGGGCCGCCGCGGTGCGGGGCAAGCGCGCCGGGCACGGCATCGACGATCCGAGCTTCCTGCAGCCGTCCCGCCCCATGTCGGCCATCGGCGGCTGAGATGGGCGCCGCGCCGCCCGCGCCGCCGCACGACCCCGCGGCGCCCGCCGGGCCGTGTTATGACGCGGTGGTGCTGGCGGGAGGCCAGGCGCGCAGGCTCGGCGGCGGTGACAAGCCGGGGGTCAGCGTCGGCGGCCTGACGCTCATCGAGCGGGTCGTGGCCGCGGTGCCCGCCGCCGCGCGGCTCATCGTCGTCGGCCCGCGTCGCGCCGGGCTGCCCCGCGCCGAGTTCGTCCGCGAGCGTCCGCCGGGCGGCGGCCCGGTGCCGGCGCTGCGCGCGGGCCTGACGCGCTCTCGCGCGCCCTGGGTGGCGCTGCTGGCGGCCGATCTGCCCTTCCTGCTGCCCGAGCACGTGACGGCGCTGCTGTCGGCCGCTGGGGGCGGGCCGGGGGCGGTGCTCGTCGACGACGACGGGCGCGAGCAGTGGCTCACCGGCGTCTGGCGCGCCGAGGCCCTCTCGCGGGCGCTCGCCGGCTACGCGGGGCGGTCGCTGCGCGGCCTGCTCGGCCCGCTGGGCCCGGCGCGGCTCGCGCTCCCGGTGGGCGACGGCGGCCCGGTTCCGTGGTTCGATTGCGACACGATCGACGACGTGCGGGACGCCAGGCGGCTGACACCACGCGGGGACGCCGAGCCGGCGTCCGGTCCCCGCGCGGCGGGTGAGCGCGGGCGGCCGTGAAAGGTTCACGACGAAAGGGACTACATGAACGTGCTCGCTGAGTGGACGGCGCTGGTCTGCAAAGAGCTGGGCGTCGACCCCGAGAAGGTCGACAGGGACGCCGTCCTCGATCTGACCAGGGATGTCGCCCACGGGGTGGCCCGTCCCGCGGCGCCGCTCACGGCGTATCTGCTCGGGCTGGCGCAGGGCGCCGGCACCGCTCCGCCGCAGGCGGCCGAGCGGCTGTCGGCGCTGGCGGAGAACTGGGGGCAGGCGACGGCGGAGACCCTCGGCGATCGTTGACCTGCCGGTGAACCGCCTCGAAGGGGCGTCGGAGGGTCGCGCGCCGACGCGCCGAAAGAGGGTGCCAACGCATTTGACCAGCGGTTTTATCCGAGAATGGGCGACGCCGGGTGGTTACGGGGGCAAACCACCCGGCGTCGCTTCATCGGCGTTCCGACGGGGGCCCGGAACGCCGGCACGAGCGCTCCGACGGGGGACCAGAGCGCTTGCTTAAAGCGTACACCTACAACCCATGGGGTGCGTCAAGAGTTTGTCACGACCCGATCTCGCGTCGATGGCGTGGTATCTCGGTTTGGTTAGGTCGTTCCTCGTCAAAGGCGCTGCTCGCGCCGGTGTTCGGCTGGTTCGCGCCCACGACGGCGACGTACGGCAGGAAGATGGCGCCGGCGACGAAAAGCGCCCTGACCGGCCAGGGGACGTCCAGCACCACGGCTAGAATCAGACAAATGGTGCGTATGCCCATTTGTATGAAATAACGCTTCTCTCGGCGGCCGATGTCGGCCGTCAGCGAGGGCCTCGCGTCGGTGACCTGATGTACGACCGTGCGGCCGCGCCGAAACCTCACGCCTTCCACGTTAGTCCGCGAAGTGGTCGGCGGTGACGGCGGCCATGGGCCCGGCGGCGTCATACGATCAAGGCCGACGCTAAGGAGACATCGATGAGCGATCGTACGTACCGCGTGACCGAGATCGTCGGCACGTCGCCCGAGAGCGTGGACCAGGCCATCCGCAACGGGATCCGCCGCGCGTCCCAGACCCTGCGCCACCTCGACTGGTTCGAGGTGACCGAGGTGCGCGGCCAGATCACGGACGGTGAGATCGGCCACTACCAGGTGGGGATGAAGGTCGGTTTCCGCCTGGAGGACTCCTGAGGGACGGCGTGCTCCCGGTGCCGGGACACCCGGCACCGGGGGAGGCCGCTCAGCTCGCCTGGCTGACCGTCGACATGTTGAAGTCGGGCACCCGCACCGGGGGCATGATCGTGCGGGTGAAGTAGTCGTTCCACTCGCGGGGAAGGGTCTGCTCCTCGCGGCCGATCTCGGTGAGCCGGCCCAGCAGGTCGACCGGGCTCTCGTTGAACCGGAAGTTGTTCACCTCGCCGACCACCTCGCCCTTCTCCACCAGGTAGACGCCGTCACGGGTGAGGCCGGTCAGCAGCAGCGACTGCGGGTCGACCTCGCGGATGTACCACAGGCAGGTCAGCAGCAGGCCGCGGTCGGTGGAGGCGATCATCTCCTCCAGCGAGCGACCCCCCTCGGGCCCCGCCATGATCAGGTTGTCGATGGCCGGGGTCGCCGCCAGCCCGGTCAGCTCGGCCGAGTGGCGGCTCTGCAGCAGCGCCGACAGGGCGCCGTCGCGGATCCAGTCGGTGCTCGACAGCGGCAGCCCGTTGTCGAACACCGAACGCTCGCGGCTGCCCGCGTGGGCGACGACGAACGGGGCGCACTCGATGCCACCGGCCGCGGGGTCGCTGTACAGGCGCACCGGAGACCGCGACAGCGACTCGCCGACGCGGGTGCCGCCGCCCGGCTTGGAGAACACCGTGCGGCCGTCGGCGGCGTCCCTGGCCCCGGCCGACCAGTACAGGTAGATCATCAGGTCGGCCACCGCCGTGGGCGGGATCAGCGTCTCGTAACGCCCCGCGGGCAGGGCGACGCGCCGCTTGGCCCAGTCGAGGCGCACCCCGAGGCTCTCGTCGAGCGAGGCGACGTCCACGTCGGTGAAGTCCCTGGTGGCCACGCCGGTCCAGGCCGAGCGGGACATGTCGGGGGACTTGGCGTTGAGCTCCAGGCGCCCGGTCGGCTGGTCGTGGCGCAGCCGCAGCCCGGTGGAGGAGCCGACGAAGGTCGAGGTGACGATGTGCTCGGCGAAGCCGTACAGCCTGCGGCCGGCCGCCTCGGCGCCGGCGAACGCCTCGCCCAGCGCCGGCGCGAACCGCTCGAACACCTCGATCGAGGTCGACTCGGCGGGGCGGTCCCAGTCGGCCGACTGCGCCGAGGCCACCAGCGGCCGGGCGTCCTCGGCGGGCGGCGCCTGGTGGGAGGCCAGGTCGGCGGCGGTCACCACGTCGGCGAGCTGGTCGGCGCGCACCGCCGACCGTGACACGACGCCGACCCCCCGGCCGGTGATCGAGACGACGGTGAGCTGGGAGGAGCGGGCCACGCCGTTGGTGGTCAGCGTGTTGCCGGCGAAGCGGAGGTTCGCGGTGGCCCCCTCGTCGACGATCACGACGCATTCGTCGGCCTTGCTGAGGGCAAGGGCACGCTCGACGGTCTCCTGGGGAGTCACTTTCCACCTTCCTGAACGGTGTTGAGGATCTTGACCCCGCGGAACAGCGCCGAGGGGCATCCGTGGCTGACCGGCGCCACCTGACCCGGCTGGCCCTTGCCGCAGTTGAAGGCGCCGCCCAGGACGTAGGTGCGCGGGCCGCCGACGGCCTCCATGGAGCGCCAGAAGTCGGTGGTGGTGGCCTGGTAGGCCACGTCGCGCACCTGCCCGGTGAGCCGGCCGTCCTCGATGCGGTAGAAGCGCTGGCCGGTGAACTGGAAGTTGTAGCGCTGCATGTCGATGGACCAGCTCTTGTCGCCCATGACGTAGATGCCGCGCTCGACCCGCGAGATCAGCTCGTCGGTCGAAGGGCCGTCGAGCGCGGGCTGCAGGGAGACGTTGGCCATGCGCTGGATCGGCATGTGGCCGGGGGAGTCGGCGAAGGCGCACCCGTTGGAGGGGCCGAGGCCCTTCAGCAGCGCCATGCGCCGGTCGAGCTGGTAGCCCACCAGCGTGCCGCCGCGCACGATGTCGAACTGGCGCGTCGCCACGCCCTCGTCGTCGTAGCCGATGGAGGCCAGGCCGTGCTCGGCGGTGCGGTCGCCGGTGACGTGCATGATCGGCGAGCCGTACTCGAGCGTGCCGAGCCGGTCGAAGGTGGCGAAACTGGTGCCGGCGTAGGCCGCCTCGTAGCCGAGCGCCCGGTCGAGCTCGGTGGCGTGCCCGATGGACTCGTGGATGGTCAGCCACAGGTTGGAGGGGTGGATGACCAGGTCGTAGACGCCCGCCTCGACCGAGGGCGCCTTGAGCTTCTCCTCCAGCAGCTCGGGCAGCGTGGCCAGCTCGGCGGGGAAGTCCCAGCCGGTGCCGGTGAGGTACTCATAGCCGCGCCCCACGGGCGGCGCCAGCGTGCGCATGTCGTCGAAGCGGCCCTCGGCCGCCCGCATCACCGTGAGGACCGGGTGGACGCGCACCCGCTGCTGGGTGGCCTGCGTGCCGGCGGTGTCGGCGTAGAACTTCTGCTCCTTGACCTGCATGAGCGAGGCGGAGACGTGGTCGACGCGCGGATCTTTCAGCAGGCCGGCCGACCAGTCGGCGAGCAGGGCGACCTTGTCCTTCATCGGCACGGAGAAGGGGTCGACGTCGTAGGGCGACACCCACGTGACCTGGTCGTGCACCGGCTCGGCGGCGAGTTCGACGGGCTCGCGGTTGACCGCGGCGGCGACCCGCGCGACCTTCACGGCCTGCTCGGCGACGTCGGCGGCGGCCTCGGGCGTCAGCTCGATGCCCGCCGCGAAGCCCCATGTGCCCTCGCGGATGACCCGGACGGCGTAGCCGAGGTCGTCGGCGTCCATGGAGCCCTCAAGGCGGGCGTCGAAGAGACTCAGCGTCTCGCCGCGCACCCGTTCGAGCCGGAAGTCGGCGTGTTCGGCGCCCAGTTCTCGGGCGCGCTGCAGGGCCGCGTCCGCCAGCCGCCTGAGCGGAAGGGCGAGGAAGTCGGGATCGATCTGGCGCATGTCCACGATCCTAACCGTGTGATCTTGTACGGGGCGGATATGGGTTTACCTGCGAGTAGGCGATAGCGTCGTGCCCATGCCTCGATCAGTACTCGTAACCGGCGGCAACCGCGGGATCGGCCTTTCGATCGCCCGCGAGCTGGCCACCGCCGGTGACGCCGTCGCCGTCACCTACCGATCCGGAGAGCCCCCCGAGGGCCTCTTCGGCGTCAAGTGTGACGTCACCAGTTCCGAAGACGTCGACGTGGCCTTCTCCAAAGCAGAGGCCGAGCACGGCCCCGTCGAGATCGTTGTCGCCAACGCCGGCATCACCAAGGACACCCTGCTGCCGTTGATGAAGGAAGACGCCTTCGCCGACGTCATCGACACCAACCTCACCGGCGCCTACCGCGTCGCCAAGCGGGCCACCCGCGGCATGCTGCGCATGCGCCGCGGGCGCATCGTGCTCATATCCTCGGTCGTCGCCCTGTCCGGCTCGGCCGGCCAGACCAACTACGCCGCCTCCAAGGCCGGCCTGATCGGCTTCGGCCGCTCGCTGGCGCGCGAGCTCGGGTCCCGCGGCATCACCGTCAACATCGTGGCGCCCGGCTTCGTCGAGACCGACATGACCTCCGTCCTGGACGACGAGCAGCAGAACGCCATCCTGCGCAACATCCCGCTCGGCCGGGCCGCGACCGCGGCCGACATCGCCCGCACGGTCAAGTTCCTGGTCGGCGAGGACGCCGCCTACATCACCGGGGCGGTCATCCCGGTGGACGGCGGCCTTGGAATGGGGCACTGACATGGGCATCCTCGACGGCAAGCGGCTCCTGGTCACCGGCGTGCTCACCGACGCCTCCATCGCCTACTCGGTCGCCAAGCTGGCCCAGCAGGAAGGCGCCACCATCGTGCTCACCGGCTTCGGCCGCCTGAGCCTGGTCGAGCGCATCGCCAAGCGCCTGCCCGAGCCGCCCCCGGTGATCGAGCTGGACGTGCAGAACACCGAGCACCTCGACACGCTGGCCGACCGCGTCGGCGAGCACCTCGGCGGCCTGGACGGGGTGGTCCACTCGATCGGCTTCGCGCCGCAGACCGCGCTCGGCGGCAACTTCCTCAACACGCCGTGGGAGGACGTCGCCACGGCCGTGCACATCTCCACCTACTCCTTCAAGTCGCTGGCGGTCGCCTGCCTGCCGCTGATGAAGGAGGGCGGCTCGGTCGTCGGCCTCGACTTCGACGCCACCAAGGCCTGGCCGGTCTACGACTGGATGGGCGTGGCCAAGGCCGGCCTCGAGTCGTGCTCGCGCTACCTGGCCCGCGACCTCGGCAAGCACGGCATCCGGGTGAACCTCGTTGCGGCCGGGCCGCTGCGCACCATGGCGGCCAAGAGCATCCCCGGCTTCGCCGAGTTCGAGGACAGCTGGCCGGCCAAGGCGCCCCTCGGGTGGAACCTCGCCGACCCGGTGCCCGCCGCCAAGGCATGCCTGGCCCTGCTGTCCGACTGGTTCCCCGCCACCACCGGCGAGATCGTCCACGTCGACGGCGGCGTCCACGCCATCGGCGCCTGACCACCGCCTCCACGCATTCCACGCCGTCGGCCGCCGCCCGGCTCAGGCCAGGCGGTGGCGGCCGGCGTCGGACGGGCGCATGCCCTCGAACGGCTCCGACGGGCGCAGGCCGTCGAACGGCATCGACCGGGGCGCGTCGGCGGTCCGGCGCGACTGCACGATGCGCGCCGCGAGGATCGCCGAGCCGAGCAGCACCGCGGTCAGCACGGTGCCGACGACGTCGTAGGGCCGGCTCGGCACGGCGGTGCGCGCCCGCGGGTCCCCGACCAGCGACGGCAACGGCAGCCCCGGCCACAGCGGCACCATCGGCGGCGCTTCCACGTCCGCCGACGGCGGCCTCGGCACGCGGGCCGCGGGTGTGGCACGGTCCACGGGCGGGTTTGTTCCCATGCCGCCCGAGGGCGTGATCGCGTCCTCGGACCCGCCGCCGGCGTCCGCGGAGCGGTCACCGGTGCCGCCGCTCCCGCCGGACGGGATGCCCGGGGTGGCCGAGGGCGTGGGGGAGGAGGAGGGCGTGGAACGGTCCGCTCCGGCGGGCGGCTCGGACTCCCGCGGCGTCTCGCCGTCGTCCTCCCCGTCGCAGGCTCCGGAGCCGACCAGGGGCAGGCAGCCGGTCTCGATCGGCAGCTCGATCAGGCCGCCGGAGGAGTCCTGCGGAGCTTCGGAACGTCCGGACGGGCTCGCGGAAGGCGCGTCCTGAGGGGCCGAGTCGGCCGTGGGGGAGGGCCGGCCGCCGCCGGTCAGCTTGCCGGCGGTCTTCTTGAGCCCGTTGGCCACCGGCCCGAGCGGGTCGCGGCCGAGGTCCGAGACGGCGTCGGCCACGGGTTCGAGGGCGTCGCCGGCGAGCTCGGAGACCGTGTCGGTCACCGTGTCGGTCACCGTGTCGGTCACAGTGTCGGTAACCGTCCCCAGCACGTCGCCGGCCAGATCGGTGACGCGCTTGCGCCCGCCGCCGGGCCGTCCGGCCGCCGGCTCGGACGCCTCGTCCGCCGAGGCGTCCCCGGCCACCGGGTCCGGCGCCCGGTTCTTCGTGTCGTCGCGTCGGGAGACCGTCACCGGCTCGCGGGCGTCGCCGCCGCGATCACCGGCGTGACGGCCGGCGAGGTCGCCGACGGTGGTCCCCGTCTCGCCCAGCAGATCGCACACGCCTCCGGTGAGGCCCGCCAGGGCCGAGCCGCCGCGGGCGCAGCCGTCCCCCGCCGAGGATCCGGCGGCCGGCGCCGCCAGCAGCGCGGTGCCTCCCGCCAGTGCGAGTGTCAGCGCTCCCGCCGAGATGGCGGTCGTGCCTTTGAGCATGGTCGCCCTCCATCGTCCTCACCGACGCACCCGGAAGACACGGGCTCCCCTCCCGCAGTCTTCAAGACCATCGTGTGCCACCACGCCGGTCTTTCCATGAAAAGGTGCGATTCGGTACCGAGTAGTGATACGCGAGCGTCATTCCCGTTAGGCATCACGCCCGTCCCCGGCCGCGCGGCCTCAGGGGTCGACGGAGGAGACGTCGTCGAGCGCCTCGCGGATCTCCACCGGCAGCGTCAGCTCCTCGGCCTGCAGCACTCCCTTGAGCTGGGCGTGCGTCCGCGCCCCCACGATCGCCGCCGCCACCCCCGGCTGGTCGCGCACCCACGACAGGGCCACCGCGAGCGGGGACACCCCGAGCCCCTCGGCCGCCGTGGTGACCGACTCGACGACGCGGCGGCACCGCTCGTCCAGATAGGGCTGGACGAAGTCGGCGAAGTGCGGAGTCGCGGCGCGCGAGTCGGCGGGGATGCCCACCCGGTACTTGCCGGTGAGCACCCCGCGCCCGAGCGGCGACCACGCCAGCACCCCCGCGCCGACATGCTCGGCCGCGGCGAGCAGCTCGCGCTCGGCGTCCCTGGCCAGCAGGGAGTACTCCACCTGCGCGGAGACGATGGGGGCGCGCGCGGGCGCCGAACGCTGCCACACGCCCGCGGCGGCGAGCTGCCACGCCGCGTAGTTGCACACCCCGGCGTACACCGCCCGGCCGGAGGCGACGGCGGCGTCGACCGCCGCCAGCGTCTCCTCCAGCGGCACCTCGGCGTCGAAGGCGTGCAGCTGCCACAGGTCGACCTCGTCCACGCCCAGGCGGGCCAGAGAGGCGTCCAGCGCGGACAGCAGGCCCCGCCGGGAGGCGTCGCGCGACCGGTGGCCCCTCGGCGTCAGCACCGCCTTGGTCGCGATGACCATCTGCGAGCGCGGCACCGAGTCGCGCAGCAGGCCGCCGAGCAGGCGCTCGGCGTCGCCGCCCGCGTAGACGTCGGCGGTGTCGACCAGTGTGCCCCCGGCGTCGGCGAAGGCGACGAGCTGCGCGGAGGCCTCCTCCGCGCTGGTGTCGCGCCCCCAGGTCATGGTGCCCAGCCCCACCCGTGACACCGAAAGACCGCTGCGCCCGACCATTCGCTGATCCATGATCCGGCCAGGTTACCGCGTTGGAACGTCTCATCCGGGCCGAAACCGCACGACGCGCTCTTCCGCGGCGGCCCCGGCGAGATCATCGCCGGTTCCACCCCCACACCGCCCACCCTCGCCCCGCGCCTGCCCTAGGCTGGCGCGCACTATGGACGCACTGCAAGCCATCGTGCTGGGCATCGTGCAGGGGCTCACCGAGTTCCTGCCCATCTCCAGCTCCGCTCATCTGCTCATCGTGCCCAGACTGTTCGGCTGGGGGGACCCGGGCGCGGCGTTCACCGCGGTGATCCAGCTCGGCACGATGCTGGCCGTGGTCATCTACTTCTGGCGCGACATCGTGCGCATCGCCTGGACCTGGCTGCGCAGCCTGTGGACCCCGGAGCTGCGCGGCGACCTGGACGCCCGCATGGGCTGGTACATCGGCCTCGGCACCATCCCGCTAGGCCTGATCGGGCTGGTGTTCAAAGACCAGATCGAGGGCCCCGCCCGCAACCTGTGGATCAACGCGACCGTGCTGATCGTGTTCGGCCTGCTCCTGCTGCTCGCCGAGCAGATGGGGCGGCAACGCACCCCGATCAGCGAGCTGACGCTGAGACAAGGGCTGATCATCGGCGGCTTCCAGGCGCTCGCCCTGGTGCCGGGCGCCTCCCGCTCGGGGTCGACGATCACCGGCGGGCTCTTCCTGGGCTTCACCCGCGAGGCGGCGGCCCGCTACTCCTTCCTGCTCTCCATCCCCGCGGTGGTGCTCTCGGGGCTGTTCGAGCTGCGCGACGTCGGCGCGGGCGGCGGCCCCGACCTGGTGCCGACGATCATCGCCACCGTCGTGTCGTTCGTCGTCGGATACGCCTCGATCGCCTGGTTGCTCCGGTACATCACCCGCCACTCCATGATGATTTTTGTCACCTATCGCGTCTTCATCGGGGCCTTTCTGCTGACACTGTTGTCTCTAGGGGTGATCACGGGCCAATAAGCTTGCTTTGTGACCACTTTGCTTCTGGTGCGGCACGGTCTCACCGACATGACGGGGCCGGTGCTCGCGGGGTGGACCCCAGGGGTCCATCTGAGCGAGCGGGGCCGCGCCCAGGCCGAGGCCCTCGCCGCGCGGCTGGCGCCCGTGCGCCTGGACGCCGTCGTCTCCAGCCCGCTAGAGCGATGCCAGGAGACCGCGCAGGCGATCCTGGACGGCCGCGAGGGGCTGGAGATCGCCAGTGACGACCGCTTCGGCGAGTGCGGGTACGGCGACTGGACGGGCCGCCCGCTGGAGGAGCTGGCCAAGGAACCGCTCTGGCGGGTGGTGCAGCAGCACCCGAGCGCGGCGGTCTTCCCGGGCGGCGAGTCGATGGCCGGCGTCCAGCGCCGGGCCGTCGCCGCGGTGCGTCACTGGAACGCCAAACTCGGCGACGAGGCCGCCTATCTCGTGTGCAGCCACGGGGACGTGATCAAGGCGATCGTCGCCGACGCGCTCGGCGCGCACCTCGACCAGTTCCAGCGCATCACGGCCGACCCCGCCTCCCTCACCGTGATCCGCTACACCGCGCTGCGGCCATTTGTCCTGCGAGTCAACGACGTGGGCGGCGGGGTGGAAAATCTCCTACCCCCACCGGCCCAAGCCGAGGGTTCGGAGGGGGAAGACGGGGGAGAAAATTTCACCGGGAGCGACGCCGCTGTCGGCGGCGGAGCCGGGACCACGTAAGGTCGGGCTATGCCGGTCTTCGACTACGATCCGCCAGAGAGGTTCGTGGCCGGTGCCGTAGGGCAACCGGGATCACGCGCCTTCTTTCTGCAAGCCCGCGGTCAGGGGCGGGTGACGACCGTGGGCTTGGAGAAGTTCCAGGTCGCGGTCCTGGCCGATCGCCTCGACGAGCTGCTCGACGAGGTGCTGCGCCGCAGCGGCGGCACCGCCCCGGTGCCCGCCATGGCGCCGGTCGAGCTCGCCGACAAGGCCCCCCTCGACCTTCCCCTCGACGAGGACTTCCGGGTCGGCACCATGGCCCTGGCCTGGGATCCCGACACCTCGCAGGTGGTGATCGAGGCCAAGGAGGTCACCGGCGACGAGGACGAGGACGAGACGATCGACGTGGACGCGCCCGACTCGGCCGTCCTGCGCGTCCACATAAGCGCCGCCGAGGCCCGCGCCTTCACCCAGCGGGCCCTGGAGATCGTCGCGGCCGGACGCCCGCCGTGCCCCCTGTGCGGCCAGCCGCTGGACGCCGAAGGGCACATCTGCGTACGCCTCAACGGCCACCGGGGGGACCGTACGTGAGTGCAGAGAGCGACCCCCGGCTCAGCAGCATCCCCGGCACCCCCGGGCTGGACGACGTCACCGCCCTGCGCCTGCTGCGCGAGGGCACCATCGAGGTCGCCGGCCGGCTGGTCGAGGCGACCAACATGACGCTCTACTGCTCCATTCGCCTGGACGGGGTCGTCGCCGAGTGCGTTTACAAGCCCGTCAGGGGCGAGCGTCCCCTGTGGGACTTCCCCGACGGCACGCTCGCCGCCCGCGAGGTCGCCGCGTTCGAGGTGTCGGCCGCCACCGGCTGGCGCATCGTCCCGCCGAGCGTCTACCGCGACGGGCCGTTCGGCCCCGGCATGTGCCAGCTGTGGATCGACACCGACCCCGACGTCGACCTCATGGCGCTGATCCGCAGCCGCAGCCCGGCGCTGCGCCGCATGGCCATCTTCGACGCGGTGGTCAACAACGCCGACCGCAAGGGCGGCCACCTGCTTCCCCTGCCCGACGGGCACATCTACGGCGTCGACCACGGCGTCTGCTTCTCCGCCGAGGACAAGCTGCGCACCGTGCTGTGGCAGTGGCGCGGCAAGCCCCTTCCGCGCGAGGCGGTGAACGTCCTGGCACGGCTCGAGCGTGACATCGAGCGGGGCAGGCTCGGCCGGCGGCTGCGTGAGCTGCTGACGCTGCCCGAGGTCGAGGCCACCTGGGACCGCGTGCGCCGCCTGCTCAGCACCGGCGTCCACCCCTCCCCGTCGGAGGACTGGCCCGCGATCCCCTGGCCGCCTATCTGAGCCGCGACCGGGGGGCCGTACCCTGCGGTAGATGTGTCCATCTCTACCGATATGGAGGGAACGGGCGTGTGTACGGTCATCGTGAGCGTCGAGCCCGGCGCCGAGACGCCGTTGGTGCTGGCCGGGGTGCGTGACGAGATCCTGTCGCGGCCGTGGGAGCCGCCCGCGGCCCACTGGCCCGGCCACCCCGCCCTGGTCGGCGGGCGCGACCTGTCGGCCGGCGGCACCTGGCTGGCCGTCGACCCCGGCGGCCCGCGGGTCGCCGCGCTGCTGAACGGGCGCGGCGCCGCCGCCCCCGAGGCGATCCGCGTGAGCCGGGGCGAGCTGCCGCTGAAGGCGGCGGTGCTCGGCGAGCCGCCCGGCGGCGACCTTTCCCGCTACGACCCCTTCCACCTGCTCGTCGCCGACGCCGGCGGCGCGCGGATGTGGAGCTGGGACGGGCACGGCGTGACCGAGGCCAAGCTTCCCGCGGGCGTCCACATCGTGGTCAACAGCGGCTGGGAGACCGGCGAGGCCGACCCGCGCGTGGCGTACTTCCGGCCGCGCTTCGCCGCGGCCGTGCGCCCGTCGGCGCGCGACGCCGGGGAGGGGACGTGGCGGGAGTGGCGGCGGCTCGCCTCCGGCGCGGGCCTGGACGCCGCCGACCCCAGGGCGCTGGTGGTGCGCCGGGAGCTTCCCGACGGACGGATCTGGGGCACCTCCTCGATCACGCTGGTCGCGCTCGGCGGCGAGGAGTCGCGCTACGACTTCTGCCCCCGCCCGGCCGGCCCCTCCTCCTGGTACCGGGTCCTCCCGCCCCCGCCTCCGGCGGCGTGAGCGGGGACGGGGTGCGGCTCAGCAGAGGATGCCGCCCCAGATGATCGTCACCGTCCTGCTGCCCCCGTTGGAGGTGAAGCGGACCTTGGAGGTGCTGCAGTACGGAGTGCCGTAGGCGGTGATCGTGGCGGAGCTGCCCGCTCTGATCCGGCCCCCGGTGGTGCTGAGCACGCCGCCCTCGCTGATCGAGGCCCGCCACCGCACGGCCCCGCCCGGCGCCCTGAGCTTGATGTTCACGTAGGAGATGTAGTCCGACCTGACGCGGATGCGGGCCGGGCTGACCATCAGCACCGGCGCGGCCGCCCGCCTCGTGGGCGTCCTCGGGCTCGGCTCGGGCTTCTCGCTGGGCTTGGCCTTCGACCTGGACGGCGAGGGGACCGGGGTGGGGTCGGTCACCGGCGGCGACGCCTCCGCGCTCGGGGACGCCGAACTCGCCGCGGGGGCGGGCGGCGGCGGGGCGGCCGCCCCGGGGATCCGCGTCTCCACCCCGCCGCCGCCCGTGCCGACGGCGACGATCGCCACGGCGGCGGCCAGCGCGACACCCCCGGCGACCGCCACGATGGCGCGGTTGCGGCGCCTGTGGCGCCGCTGCCGGTCACCGCGGAACGAGGTGGCGGGCGGGCCCGCCGCCGGCGCGGTGACCGGCCGGTTCCGTCCCGGCACAGGGACGGGCCCGGTCACCTCCGGCGCCGCGGAGAGGCGGTCCCCGCCCATCGGCGGAGCGCCGGCCGCCGTCGCCGGTGCGGCGGAGCGGGTCTGCGTCGCCGGCCCGACCGGCCGGGCCTCCGCCGGCGGCGGGGTCGCGGGGCCGGCCGGCGACGCGGGGACGTCCCCGGAGCCGTGCCACAGCGGCCGCGGGCTCAGCGGGATCGGCCCCCGGTAGGCCGACGGCGAGGCCGCGGGCGCCGCGCCAGGAGGCTCCGGCGGCCAGGCGCGGGCCTCCGAGACCGGCGGCACGCGGGGCCCGGCGTCGGCTCCGGCTCCGGCTCGGGTTCCGGTTCCAGGGCCGGACCCGGTTCCAGGTACCGCTCCGGTGCCGGATCCGGTGCCTCCGGGGCCCGGTTCCACGCCCTCCAGGCGGGCCAGCAGCTCGCGGGCGGCGGGACGCCTGGCCGGGTTCCGGTCCAGGCACGCGGTGACCGCGTCCAGCAGCGTGCCGCTCAGCGCCGACAGGTCGGGGACGCCGTTCAGGATGCGGTTCACCACCGCCGGCACCGAGTCCTGCCCGAACGGGGCGCGCCCGGTCGCGGCGTAGACGATCGTGCCGGCCCAGGCGAACATGTCGCTCTCAGGCCCGGGGATCTTGGCCGCCAGATGCTCCGGCGCGATGAACGGGGACGCGCCCGCGAACCCGTCAGGCGCGAGCGGACGGTCGAGCACCCGCCCGACCGCGAAGTCGATCACCTGCGGCCCCTGCGGGCCCAGCAGCACGCTGGACGGCCCGAAGTCGCCGTGGGCGACGCTCGCCTGGTGGATGGCCGTCAGCGCCGTCAGCGTCCCGAGGGCGATCTCGGTGAGCGCGTCGCCCGACCGGCGGCCCTGCCGCTCCACGACCTCCCACAGGGACGGGCCGTCGACCAGCTCACTGGCGTAGTACAGCCCCCCGTCGTGCACCCCGTAGGCCAGGACGCGGGCCACGCGCGGGCCGGTCACCCGCTGCGCCCGGCGCAGTTCGACGCCGAACGAGCGCCGCACCTGCTCGTCCGCGGAGAAGCGGCGGTGCAGCAGTTTCACCGCGACCCGCGCGCCCGCCTCGGTCTCGGCGGCGTAGACGACGCCGTGGCCGCCTTCACCGATCCGCCCAGTCACCCGGTATGAGGCGATCATGGCGGGATCGGTGGGCCCCAGGGGCTTTGAAGGCGGCAATCGAGAACTCCCTCGGCATGCGAACGCTAGGTGCCGACGCCCCCTCTACCCACGGCGGCAAGATTCTGCCACGTTGGAACGTGACCAAGTACCTTTTTGTGTCATCGACCCCGTCCGGCACCGCAGTCCCAAAACGGACACCCCGGGGTGATCGCACCACTCGGCCACATGGATAGGCTCAGGGCATGCAATCGTGGTCTGCTCCCGAGATCCCTTCGCTGCCCGGCATCGGCCTCCCCCTCCGGCTCAACGACACCTCGGCCAGGGGCGTCAGGGAGACCGCCCCGGGGCCCACGGCGCGGATGTACGTCTGCGGCATCACGCCCTACGACGCCACCCATCTCGGGCACGCCAACACCTACCTCGCCTTCGACCTGGCGAACAGGATGTGGCGGGACGCCGGCCACGCCGTGCACTACACCCAGAACGCCACCGACGTGGACGACCCCCTGCTCGAACGCGCGCAGCAGACCGGCGTCGACTGGCAGGAACTGGCCGCCAAGGAGATCGAGCTCTTCCGCACCGACATGGAGGCGCTGCGCATCATCCCGCCGGACGACTACGTCGGCGTCACCGAGGTCGTCGGCCAGGTGGCCGAGCTGATCGGCCGGCTGAAGGACAAGGGAGCCACCTACGACGTCGACGGCGACGTGTACTTCTCCGCCGTCGCCGCTCCCAAGTTCGGCGCGGTCTCGGGGTACTCCGAGGAGCTGATGCTCAAGCTGTTCGCCGAGCGCGGCGGCGACCCCGACCGCCCGGGCAAGCGCAGCCCGCTCGACTGGCTGCTGTGGCGGGCCGAGCGTCCCGGCGAGCCGTCCTGGCCCTCGCCGTTCGGCCCCGGCCGGCCGGGGTGGCACGTCGAGTGCACGACGATCGCGCTGAACCGCCTCGGCAGCGGCTTCGACGTGTCGGGCGGCGGAACGGACCTGATCTTCCCGCACCACGAGATGGGCGCCAGCGAGGGGCACGTGGCCACGGGAGAGTGGCCGTTCGCCCGCGCCTACGTGCACGCGGGCATGGTCGGCCTCGACGGCGAGAAGATGTCGAAGTCCCGGGGGAACCTCGTCTTCGTGCACCGGCTGCGCGCCGAGCACGACCCCATGGCGATCCGGCTGGCCCTGCTCGCCCACCACTACCGCGAAGACTGGCAGTGGACCGGCGACCAGATCCACACCGCGACGGCGCGGCTGGCCCGCTGGCGGTCGGCCGTCGACCGCGCGGCCGGCCCCGACGCCGGGCCGGTGCTCCAGCGCGTCCGCGAGCGGATGACCGACGACCTCGACGCGCCGGGCGCGCTGGAGGCCGTCGACGACTGGGCCACCCGGGCCCTGGCGAACGAGGGCGACGACCCCGCGGCCCCCGCCCTGATCCGCGCCACCACCGACGCCCTCCTCGGCGTCGCCCTTTGACCCACCCGGCTCGCCCCTTCGGAGATCAGTCGGTGGGCAGGAGTGTGCCGAGGGGGCCGAGGTCGAGGTTGAGGTCGGCGGGCGACAGCTCGAAGCGCTCGCACAGTTCCGTCATCGCCTCCTCCAGCCGCATCAGCGTCAGGCCCAGCGTCTCGATCTGATCGTCGGACAGGTCGCCCTGGTCCATGCGCCGCACGCACTGCCGTTCCACGAGTTGCCGCACCAGCTCCACGAGGGTGAGCACCAGGCGGGTGAGATCTCGCTCCACCGTCTCCGGATCGGTGTCCAACCGCCATGGCCCGGACCGTGAGGCGCCACCGCCCCCCGAGCCCCGCCCCGGCCGGGAGGGGTCACGGCGAGGGGCGTTCATGCCGCACTCCGATCTGCAGCGGCTCGGACTCCCGTACCGACATGATCAACGCCCGCAGCGAGATGCGCACCAGGTCGATGTCCGCGATGGACAGCACCAGGTCGCCGGTGATCACGACCCCGCCCGCGAGCAGGCGGTCCAGCAGGTCGACCAGCGCCACCCGCTCGGCCGGCAGCCGCCCCTGGGCGGCCAGTTCGGCGCCCCGAGGCGCCATCTCACGACCCATCGCGCCCCTCCGGCCCGCCGGGGTCCTCGACCGGCTCGCCGTCCTCGGCGCCGGCCGGCTCGAGAGCGGTGAAGGAGTACGGGGCCCACGGGCCGGTCAGCTCCATCTCCACCCCGGGCCCCCGCAGGGCGTCCAGCGTGGCGGCGAACTCCTCGCGGCGCTCGACGTCGACAAGGTAGGCGCCGTTGAGGAGCATCCAGTCGTCGCGTCCCGACAGCCGGGGGTCCTGGGGACGGTGGCGGGTGCCCGCCACCGCCACCTCCGTCAGCGTGGCGTGGATGAACTCGGCGCGCTCGGCGGCCTCGCGCCAGGCGTCGTCACGGCTGCGCAGGCTCGCCTTACGACGCCTGAGATACTCGGTGCCCGGCCTCGCGGCCGCCGGAGCCTCCTGTCCCGGCCGCCCGGAGGCCATCCGGTCCTCGCGCACCGACCGCCCGCCGGCTGTCCGGTGTTCCTGGCATGGCTGTTCGCCGGCCGGCCGGTTCTCGTGTCTCGACCGTCCGGCGGCGGTCCGGGGCTCGGGGGCCGCGTGCTCGGTGGTCGTTCGGTGGTCGTCTCCCGCCGGCGCGTGGGCGTAGGCCTTGACGCCCCACTCCTGGCGGCCCGCCACGCGTGACAGGACGTCGGTGAACTCCTCGCGGCGCCGGTCCAGCAGGTCGCGCACCTGGTCGTCGCCGCTGTAGACGGTGACCAGCCGGACGGGCGCGGTGGAGGGGGCGGCCCCGGCCACCGCCTCCACGACGCGGTGATGCGCGCGGGCCGTCTCCCCGACCCAGTCCAGGTCCTCCAGCGAACGCCGCAGCGGCCCCTCACCGAACTCGTCGAGCGGCACCGTGCTCACGTAAGCGGCCAGCCCGGCGGCCACGACCGCCCGCACGGGCGCTCCGGCCACGCCCTTCAACTCTTCCAGCACATCCGGTCCCGGACGGTCGTCCGCGTGGGTGACCGCGTACAGGTACGTCCCGCTGTCAGGCACCGTGCCCCTCCTCGGAAGAGGCATCGAACCCGCAAGAGGCGGTCGTCGTCTCAGTCATCGTCGTCCTCCCGTCGGCGCGGGCGGCGGGAGGGTTCCTCCACGGGGTTCCGCCGGTCGTACGCCCCGATCCGTTCGTCGTCGGCGGCGGCGGCCCGCTCGTCCTGAAGGGGGAGACGGTCGCCCTCCGCCGCGGCGAGGCGGCGGCGCAGGCGGCGGTTCTCCTCGACCAGGTCGTGGTCCCTGGAGCTGAGCCACGGGTCGTGCTCCCACCAGTCGATGCCCAGCTCGCGCGCCGTGTCCACCGACGCGATCAGCAGCCGCAGCTTGATCGTGAGCAACTCGATGTCCAGCAGGTTCACGCGGATGTCGCCCACGATCACCACGCCGCGGTCCAGCACGCGCTCCAGGATGTCGCCGAGGTTGCCGCCCGAGTCACGGGCCGGAGCACGCTGCGGCGAGCCGTACGGGGACACCACGCGTGCGGATCGGGTTGGTTCGGACATGTCAGTACACCCCGCCCGTGTCGCCCTTGGCGCGCTTGTAGCTGCGCACCCGCCGGTACGAGACCAGGTCCCCCTCGGAGTCGAGGTCGATGGCGTAGATCGCCAGGGTGTCGCCGGAGGACGGGATCCGGTGGTCCTCGACGACCTCCACCTCGACGGTCCAGCCGTCGCCCGCCGGTTTGACCAGCGTGACGCCCTCGACGTCCTTGCCGGTCAGCCCGGCCATGTAGTCGAGCCCGGCGCGGCCGGCCGTGGCCGCGGTCAGCCGCCGGGAGGTCCTCGCCCGCCCGGCGGAGCGCCGGGTCCCGGGCTCGTCCCCGTAGCCGGTGTGCTCCCCGTGACCGGTGCGGTCCTCATAGCCGGTGTGCTCCCCGTGACCGGTGCGGTCCTCATAGCCGGTGTGGTCCCCGTAGTCGTCGGCGGCGTCCACGGGATCGGCCGCGGCGGCGTCCGCGGGCGTGCCGTACTCGTAGCGGTCGTCGCCCGCGGCGCTCCGCCGGTCACGGGGTCTGCGGCTGGCCGGCACGATGTCACCTCCTTCTTGCCCGGCGCCCGGCGCGGGCGCACGCGCCTCCTGCCCGGCGCCCGGCGTGGTTCCACGCGGTCGCGCACCGACGTCCGGCGTGGGTGCACGCGGTCGTGTCCCGGCGCCGGGCTGGGGGAGGGGCGGCCTTCCGGCGAAGACCGGTCACCCGCACTAGCCGATCATCCGTTGCAGGATCTCCTCGGTCGCGCGGGCGCTCTCCGCCTCGGAGATCAGGCCCGCGGCGCGCGCCTCCTCCACCTCCTCCAGCTGCCGCCGCACCGACGCCGGGTCGCGCAGCTGATGCTCCACCTGTTCCTCGATGAGCTCGCCCAGCCGGATCAGCGCCTCCACAGGCACGAGCGGCCAGCCGAAGAGCAGCTTGACCAGGCCCATGTCCCACCGCACCCTCACCCGCGGGCGTCGACGAAGTCGTAGGGCGCCTGAGGGCCGAGCAGGCGCAGGGTGACGCGGTCCGCCCAGCGGCGGCCGGCGTCCTCCAGCGCGTTCTCGAACTCCTCAAGCCGGTCGGTCTCCACCAGGACGGCCAGGTGGGCGGCGTCCTCCTCGTGCGTGGGCTCCCGGATGACGATCGTGACGGCGTGCGGGGCCAGCGCCTCGGCCAGGGCCTGGGTGTCGTCGTCGCGCTTGCCCTCGATCGCCCGGTTGATGATCTCGCCGAGCCGGATCCGCGCGTCCCAGGTCGCCTCCTCGGGCAGGCCGCGGATCTCCTCCCGCAGGCGGGCCGCCTCGGGCTCCTCGGTGAGCACCTCCCGGAGGACCACGCCCTCGTCGTAGCGGGCCTTGACGACGAACTGGGTCTTTCCCTCCAGTTCCTCCAGCGCCGCCCGGAACTCGTCGTGATGCGGGGACAGCAGTTCCCGGACGACCGCCTCGGGACTCTCCATCACAGCGCCGAAGCGCAACGGGAGCACCGGCACCTCGGCGGCCACGTCGTCCAGCAGATTCTGGTGCGCCATGAGGTCCTGCGGCCTGCCCAGCGGGCGGTTGAGCCGCAGGCCGCTGATCAGCGCCGCGATGTCGCGGTGCCGCACCAGGGCGATCTCGCCGGGCGGGTCGCCCACCCCGCGGGCCTCCGGGGTCAGCTCGACGTCCGAGGGCAGGATGCCGTAGATGTACGACGCCGTCGCGCGCTCTTCCTCGGCGGCCGGGACGCCGGGCCGCTCCCCGGCCCGGCCCGAGGCGCTCGCGGCGGCGTCGCGCGGCGCCCGCGCGTCCACCGCCTCCGGCGCGCCGGCGGACCTGCCGTGACGAGCCTGCGGAGCCTGCTTCTCAGACCCCGGTGCGGCGGGGCCGGAAGTCGAACGGGCCATGTCAGTCCTCCTCACGCCCGCGCCTGCGGTGCGCGGGCTGCTCGGCCGACTCGGTGATGAAGTCACGCAGCTTCTCGCCCGCCGCCTCCAGCGCGCCCTGGGCGACGCCTTTGGTCTTCGACTTGGCCACGCCCTGCGTCATGTCCTGCATGAGCTCGGGAAGCCCCTTCTGGCCCTCCGCGATGTCCAGCCGGTTGACCGCCTGGGCGAACCGCAGATACGTGTCGACGCTGGCGACGACGACACGGGCATTGATGGTCAGCAACTCGATGCCCACCAGCGCGACGCTGACGTAGGCGTCGATGACCAGCCCCTTGTCCAGGATCGTGTCGATCACGTCGGCCAGCCCACCGCCCGATGAGGCCGGCCGGCCGGCCGGCCCGCCGCTCGACGGCTGCACGATGGTCATACGCTCCACTCCTTGCTGTGGCTCAACGCGCGCGGAGGCGCGCCCCTCATCCGCCTTCGGCCGTGGTGCTCGTCTCGTCCTCCCGCCCGTCCCCCGAGGCCCGGGAGGTCATCGGCCTCGTCCTTCCGGTCCGCCGAGGGCCGGGTGGTCATCGGCCGCCGCCTCCCGGCCATCCCGGGGGCCGGGGTCATCGGCCTCTGCCTCTCGGCTCGGGCGCCGGTTCGCGGCGGCTCCGGCGCGCGGGCTCCTCGCCTTCGGGGCGGCGCCGCCGCGTCCGGGGCTCATCGGGCCCGCCGCCCTCGCTCCCGCGCCGGGCGGGCGCCCGCTGTTCCTCCTCCTCAGCGGGCTCGGACCGGCGACCCCGGCCGCGGGCCTCCTCGGCCCGCCCGCTCTGGCGCACCCGGCCCCGCGGCTCCTCCGCCGAACTCTGATGCGCCCGCGGCCGTTCCGCGCGCCGCGGACCCCAGGGAAGCCGCCGCCTGCGCCGCTCCTCGGGGGCCTGCTCACCTTCGCCCTCGCGTTCCTCGGCCGCCTCCGCGCGGCGCCGGGGACGCTCCTCCTCGGCCGCCTCCGCGCGGCGCCGGGGACGCTCCTCCTCGGCCGCCTCCGTACGGCGGCGGGGACGCTGCTCCTCGGCCGCCTCCGCGCGGCGGCGGGGACGCTGCTCCTCGGCCTCCTCGCCTTCCTCGGCAGCCTCGGCCTCCTCACCTTCCTCCGGCGCGCCCTCCTCGGGCTCCTCGCCCTCCTCGTACTCGCCCTCTTCGGCCTCTTCGCCTTCTTCGTACTCGGCTTCCTCGCCTTCCCCGGGCGCGGGCCCGCCGTGTTCTTCGTGTTCCTCGCGTTCCTCTTCCTCGCGCAGGGCGGTCTCGTGGTCCTTGACCACCTCGCCCTCGTGGATGACGCCGCGCCACCCCTCGACCTCATCGGGATGCAGCAGGTTCTCGGTCATCACGTGCCGGCGCATGTGCTTGAACTCCAGGCGCGCCCTGCGGCCCTGCGCCCGCCAGATGCCGCCGATGTGCTCCATGAGCCCCTTGGGGTGGTACTCCAGCACCACCAGAACCCGTGTCAGGTCAGGGGTGACCTCGTGGAAGGTCACGGTGCCGTCCACGTACCCCTTCGCGCCCTGCGAACGCCAGATGATCTTCTCGTCCGGCACCTGCTCGCTGATCGTGGACTGCCAGGTGCGCCGCGACCAGAAGATCTTCGCCTGCCAGGTCAGCTTCTCGTCGCTCTCCTGGACGACCTTCTCGACCTTCTTCATGAAGTTCGGCCAGTCCTGGAACTGCGTCCACTGGTTGTAGACCACCCGTACCGGGGCGCCGATGTCGAGCGACTCGACGATGTTGTGGAACTTGAGCTTCTTGCCCTTGGCGCCGCGCCCGCCGAAGCCGAGCTTGCTCTTCAGACCGCTGAACGCGAGCTTGGCCAGCCCCTTGACCCGGCCGAACCGGCCCTCGGACCCGGCGAGCTGCCCGACGGTGCGCATGCCGCCGTTCTCGGCGAAGTCGGTGAGCTGCCGGGTGGTGCTCTCGATCTTGCGCCGTACGGCCGTGAGCGCGAGCCGTCCGGCGACGCCGGCCAGCCCGCGCATCTGGTGTTTGAGCGGGTTGGCCGCGGCGGCGCCGGGCCCTTCCCTTCTCGGTTCGGCCATCGAGGATCACCCCCTGGTCCGGTGGATCGGCCGCGAGCGCGGCGACGGCTGGTCGCGGACCACGCGACCGCGCGGCCTCGGCTCCTCGTCCCCCGGCTCCTCTTCCTCGGCGGGCCTGCGCGCCTCACGTCCGGCGGGGCGCGCGCGGTCCTCGGTCTGCCTGCGCCGAGGGGGCGGCTCCTCCTCGTACTCGTCCTCCTCGTCGTACTCCTCGTACGGCTCTTCCTCCTCCAGGTCCTCCGGCGGGCGCTCGGCCGGCCGGCGCACCCGGGACCTGGCGGTGCGCAGGCCTCCTGCGGCCCGCTCGCGCAGGCTGGTGACGCCGCCCTTCGCCGTTCCTGCGGCCTCTCCGGCGGCGCCGGTCGCCTGATCCTCCAGGCCGGCCGCGACGGTCGCCGCGTGCTGCAGGGCCTCGGCACGGTCCTGGAGCTTCGTGCTCAGCGAGCTGACCTGCCTGCTGGCCGCGGCCTTCGCGGCGGCCTTGCCGGCCTCGAACAGCTCGCCGCGGACGCTGTTGATGATCTTCTCGAGCTCCGGGGAGGAGCTCGCGAGCTTCAGCCCCTGTTCGAGGAGGTTGCCCCGGGTGCCGCCGAGCTTGCCCGTGGCGCCCGCCACCCCGAGCGCGACCGCGAGCTTGAACCTGCGGTGCCGGCCGAGGAAGTAGCCGAGGGCGACGGCTACGGCCACCTTCAGTCCGCTTGTCACGATTGCCTCCTTCTCCGGCTTCCCGTCTCGGGATCCGCCCGGCGAGGCCGCCTTCCGGTGCTCCCGGCCTGCGGGGCCGGCAGGGCCGGCCTGGCGCCGGTCGCGCGCGTGCGGGAAGCGGGACGCCCCCGATGTGCGGAAGCGGCCTGGTCCGGCACGCTTCCGGATCGTCGAAGGCCCTACCCGGCCACATTGCGACAGAACGCGCATTGGCGAAAAAAAGGGACATACAACCCGAGATGGCGAAATGTTGCCTCTGGCCGGCTTCAGTCGGGCGCCGTCACAACATGAATGGGGACGCCGGGCGGCGTGACGTCCGGCGCCGCCTCACGGCATGGCGGCGAAGAAGCGCTCGCGCTCGTCGGCGGGAAGGCGGTCGCAGAACAGGACGCCGTCGAGGTGGTCGACCTCGTGCTGGAGCACCCTGGCCAGCATGCCGAGCGCCCGCACCGTCACCGGCTTGCCGTACATGTCGCGGCCCCGGGCGACGACCGAGTAGGAGCGTTCCAGCGGCCACCAGAGGCCCGGCGCCGACAGGCACGCCTCGTCGGCGACGATCGTGCGCTCCGACAACTCAAGGCGCGGGTTGACCAGATGGCCGGACCTGCCGTCCAGCTCGAAGGTGAGCACGCGCAGCGGCACCCCGATCTGCGGGGCGGCGAGCCCGGCCCTGCCGGAGCCCGCCCTGGTGGTCGCCTGGAGCGCCTTGACCAGGTCGCGCAGGGAGCGGTCGAAGCTCGTCACCGGTTGCGCCACGGCGCGCAGCACCGGGTCGGAGAAGAGCCTGATCTGCTGGACGCCGGTCATGCCCGCTCCCGGAGGTGACGAGACTGAGTGGGTTTCCCGGAAAGGATGCCCGATCGGCCGCCGGGCAATCTTTGTTAATTCGATGTTGCCGTCGTGATGCCTGTGCATCACATGTTTCGTCCGTGCGTCGGAAGTAACGCCGATATCTGACATTCGTCGTCGTCCGGTGTGATCCGCCTCGCTAACTTCGGAGCCTCCCGACCCCCAGAGCACATTGAGGAGGAACCGTGTCGGTGACGGACGCTACCCGTACCGCTGCGGCTAGAGGCCGCTGGATCAGTGACTGGAGGCCCGACGATCCCGGCTTCTGGGAGAGCCGCGGCAAGGGCGTCGCCCGCAGGAACCTGATCTTCTCGATCTTGGCCGAGCACCTCGGCTTCACTCTCTGGACCGTCTGGAGCATCGTCGCCGTCAAGCTCGGCGCCTACAAGTTCTCCACCGACCAGCTCTTCTGGCTGGTGTCGCTGCCCAACCTGGTGGGCTCGACGCTGCGCCTGCCCTACACCTTCGCCCCGGCGAAGTTCGGCGGCCGCAACTGGACGGTGGTCAGCGCGCTGCTGCTGCTCATCCCCGCCGTCCTGCTGGCCGTCGCCGTGAGCGACCCGGCCACGCCGTACTGGGCCTTCCTGCTCATCGCCGCCACGGCCGGGCTCGGCGGCGGCAACTTCGCCTCCAGCATGGCCAACATCACCTACTTCTACCCCGAGCGCAGGCAGGGCTGGGCCCTCGGCCTCAACGCCGCCGGCGGCAACATCGGCGTCAGTTCGGTGCAGCTGGTCATGCCGCTGGTGATCGCCGGCTTCGGCCTGGCGGCCGCCGGGCTGTTCTGGGTGCCGTTCGTCATCATCGCCGCGGTGGGCGCGTTCTTCTGCATGGACAACCTCACCACCGCCAGAGCGAGCGCGAGGGAACAGCTCAAGATCACCCGGCGGGCGCAGACCTGGATCATGTCGTTCCTCTACATCGGCACCTTCGGCTCCTTCATCGGCTACACCACCGCCTTCCCGCTGCTGATCAAGAGCCAGTTCCCCGAGCACACCTCCACCGTCACCTGGGCCTTCCTCGGGGCGCTCGTCGGATCGCTGATCAGGCCGCTCGGCGGCCGGCTCTCCGACCGGCTCGGCGGAGGCCGGGTCACCCTGTGGAACTTCGGCGCCATGGGCGTCGCCGTCGCGCTGGTCGGCTTCGGGGTCTCCACCCACAACTTCGGCTTCTTCTTCGCCTCCTACCTGGTGCTCGTCGCGCTCACCGGGGTGGGCAACGGCTCGACCTACCGCATGATCCCGGCCATCTTCCGGGCCAAGGCGGTCGAGGGGATCTCGCCGGAGGACCGCACCGCGTACGACGCCGCGCTGGCCGCCGGCAAGCGGGACAGCTCCGCCGCCATCGGGATCATCTCGGCCATCGGCGCGTTCGGCGGCTTCTTCATCAACCGCGGATTCGGCACCTCGATCGCCGCGACCGGCGGCGCGGGCGCCGCGCTGGCCGCGTTCGCCTGCTTCTACGTGGTGTGCGGGGCACTGACCTGGTTCTGCTACCTGCGCACGGTCGGGGTGCGGCTCGCCCCGAGCCTCGCCACCGCCAGGGTCTGAACCGGGCCCGTCAGAGCTCCACGTCCGGGACGGGAACGCCCGGGCGGCGCCGGACTCCGGCGCCGCCCGGGCCCGCACACGCGTGGGCCGGGCGGCGGCGCTCACCGGCCGGGCACCGCCATGTGCGCACAGGCGGCCCGCGCCCGATGTGAACACGGTTGGCGGCTTGTAGCACAGAGGTAACAGGAGGGACCCAATGGTGAAACGGCCTGAAAGCACCATCGAACCCATGCCGACCTCACTTTCCCCACCGGCGTCTGTGATGACGCCGGTGCACCTGGGTGAGGCGACGCACTGCCCTTACTGCGCCCTGCAGTGCGGCATGTACGTCAGCGGCGGGACCGGCGCGACGGCGGGCGGCCCGCTCACCATCACCCCGCGGCACGACATCCCGGCCAACGCCGGAGGGCTCTGCCAGAAGGGCTGGACGGCGGCCGAGCTGCTGAAGCCGGGCGTGCGGCTGACCACGCCGCTCGCCCGCGCGAGCCGCACCGCCCCGTTGGAGCCGGTGAGCTGGGCGGAGGCGCTCGACCGCGTCGCCGGCGCCGTCCGCGGCCTGCAGGCCGCGCACGGCCGTGACGCGGTGGCGGTGTTCGGCGGCGGCGGCCTGACCAACGAGAAGGCCTACCAGCTCGGCAAGTTCGCCCGCGTGGCGCTGCGCACCAGCCAGATCGACTACAACGGCCGCTTCTGCATGTCCTCGGCCGCCGCCGCCACGAACCGGGCGTTCGGGATGGACCGGGGGCTGCCGTTCCCGATCACCGACATCGCCGAGGCGGACGTGGTCATGATGGTCGGCGGCAACGTCGCCGAGACCATGCCGCCCTTTCTGCGGCACCTGCGCAACACGCTCATCGTGGCCGACCCCAGGGAGACCCGCACGGCCAGGCAGGCCGCGCTCCACCTGAAGGTGACCCCGGGAGCGGACCTGGCCCTGGCCCTCGGCCTGCTGCACATCGCGATCACCGAGGGATACGCCGACCAGGACTACATCGCCGCCCGCACCACCGGCTTCCAGGCGGTCCGCGAGTCGGCGGCCGCGTGGTGGCCGGAACGCGCCGAGCGGGTCACCGGCGTGCCGGTCGCCGCGATGCGCGAGGCGGTCCGCCTGCTCGGCACCGCCGGCAAGGCCATGATCCTCACCGGCAGGGGCGCCGAGCAGCACTCCAAGGGCGTCGACACCGTGACCGCGTTCATCAACCTCGCCCTCGTCCTCGGGCTGCCGGGCCGCGAGGGCTCGGGGTACGGCTGCGTCACCGGGCAGGGCAACGGCCAGGGCGGCCGCGAGCACGGGCAGAAGGCCGACCAGCTCCCCGGCTACCGCAAGATCGACGACCCGGCCGCCCGCGCGCACGTCGCCGCCGTGTGGGGCGTGGACCCCGCCGATCTGCCCGGCCCCGGCCGCTCCGCCTACGAACTGCTCGACGCGCTCGGCACCGCCGCCGGGCCCAAGGCCCTGATGGTGTTCGGCTCCAACCCGGTGGTGTCCGCCCCGCGGGCGAGCCACATCACCGAGCGGCTGGCGGCGCTGGACCTGCTCGTGGTCTCCGACTTCGTGCTGTCGGAGACCGCCGCCATGGCCGACGTCGTGCTGCCCACCACGCAGTGGGCCGAGGAGCACGGCACCATGACCAACCTGGAGGGCAGGGTCCTGCTGCGCAGGCAGGCCGCCGTCCCGCCCGCCGGGGTGCGCAGCGACCTTGAGATCATCTCCGCGCTGGCCGCGAGGCTCGGCCAAGCCGAGGGCTTCTCCGACGACCCGCGCACGGTGTTCGACGAGCTGCGCCGGGCCAGCGCGGGCGGCGTCGCCGACTACGCCGGCATCACCTACGAGCGCATCGCCCGCGAGACGGGGGTGTTCTGGCCCGCGCCCTCCGAGGACCACCCCGGGACCCCGCGCCCTTTTCTGGACCGCTTCCCGACGCCGGACGGCCGGGCCAGATTCGTGCCGGTGGACCACCGGCCGGTGGAGGAGGAGATCGACGACGACTACCCCTACTACCTGACCACCGGCCGCGTGCTGGCCCACTACCAGAGCGGCGCCCAGACCCGGCGGGTGCGGGCGCTGAACGAGGCGGCGCCCGAGCCGTACGTGGAACTGCACGCCGACCTGGCCGAGCGCCTCGGCGTCGGCTCCGGCGACATGATCCGGGTGACCAGCCGCAGAGGGACGGCCGAGGCCGCCGCCAAGGTGAGCCGGTCCATCCGGCACGACACGGTGTTCATGCCCTTCCACTGGCAGGGCGCCAACCGCCTCACCAACCCGGCCCTGGACCCGACGTCCCGGATGCCGGAGTTCAAGGTCTGCGCCGTACGGGTCGAGCGGTCCGGCGAGGGCCCGCGCGAGCGCGATGACGCCGCTTCGCGGGCCGGCGCCCCGCGGGCCGACCGGGGGAGGAACGCGTGAGGCTCATCGTCATCGGCAACGGCATGGCCGGGACCCGTCTGGCCGACGAGGTCAGGGCGCGCGACAAGGACATCCAGATCACGGTGATCGGCGCCGAGACCCGCAGGTCCTACAACCGGGTCCTGCTGTCGAACGTGCTCGCCGGCACCGCCAGCCCCGAGCAGGTGCGCCTGCCGGCCCAGCCGGACGGCGTGACCACCCGGCTCGGCGTCACCGTCACCTCCATCGACCGCGAGGCGCGCGTCGTCCACACCGACGACGGAGCGCGGGAGCCGTACGACGTGCTGGTGCTGGCCACCGGCAGCGAACCGGTCGTGCCGCCCATCCCCGGCGTCGCCCGCGCCATCGCGTTCCGCACCATGGACGACTGCCACCGCATTCTGCAGGCGGCCGCGAGCGCCACCAGCGCGGTCGTGGTCGGCGGCGGCCTGCTCGGCGTGGAGGCCGCGCGCGGCCTGGCCGGGCGCGGCATGCCCGTCACGCTGCTGCACCTGGCCGGCCACCTCATGGAACGCCAGCTCGACGCCGAGGCCGGGCTGGTGCTCGGCGAGGCGCTGGCCGGGCTCGGCGTGGCGGTCAGGACCGGGGTGCAGGTCACCGCGATCCACGAACACGGCGTCGAGCTCGCCACCGGGGAGGTCCTGGCCTCGGAGCTGGTGGTGCTCGCCTGCGGCGTGCGGCCGCTGGTCACCCTGGCCAGGGACGCCGGCCTGGAGGTCAACCGCGGCGTCGTCGTGGACGACCACATGCGCACCGGCGACCCCGCCATCTACGCGATCGGCGAGTGCGCCCAGCACGACGGCACCGTGTACGGGCTGGTCGCGCCCGCCTGGGAGCAGGCCGCCGTGGTCGCCGACCTGATCACCGGAGCGGACCGCGCCGCCAGGTACCGCGGCTCGCGCCTGGTCACCCGGCTGAAGGCCCGCAGCGTCGAGCTCGCCTCGATGGGCGAGGCGCACCTGAACGAGGACCCCACCGGCGAGGTCGAGGTGGTCCGCTTCACCCACCGGGCGCGCGGCATCTACCGCAAGCTCGTGATCAAGAACGACCGGCTGGTGGGGGCGATCCTGCTCGGCGACGCGCCGACGGTGGGCACGCTCACCCAGCTGTACGACCGGGGCGGGCCCCTACCGGGCGACCCGGCCGGGCTGCTGTTCCCGTCGTCGATCGAGCACGCGACCCCGGCCGACAGCCCGGTGCGCATGCCCGACTCGGCGCGGGTGTGCGAGTGCAACAACGTGACCAAGGGCCGCATCCGCGCCTGCTGGGAGGCGGGCGCGCGCGACACGGCCGCCGTGGCGGCGGCCACCCGGGCCACGACCGGCTGCGGGAGCTGCCGGGACGCGGTCGAGGGAATCATCGGCTGGCTGTGCGAGCAGGAGGAGGAGGTCCGCGCGTGAGGATCGTGGTGGTGGGGTACGGGCCGACGGCCCACCGGCTCGTTGAGACGCTGACCGACCGTGGGTTCAAGGGCACGATCACCGTCCTTGGGGAGGAGCCGAGGCCCGCCTACGACCGGGTGGCGCTGACCTCCTACCTGACGGGCACGTCCCTTGCGGAGCTGACCTACCAGGCCCCCGAGGGGGTGACGGCGGTACGGCTGTCGGAGCGGGTCACCGAGATCGACCGCGACCGCCGGGTCGCGGTCACCGCGACCGGGCACGAGGAGCCCTACGACGTCCTGGTGCTGGCCACCGGCTCCTCGCCGTTCGTGCCGCCGGTGCCCGGCGCCGACCGGGCGTTCGTCTACCGGACCATCGACGACCTGGACGCCATCCGCGAGGCCTCGGCCGGCTCCGGCTCCGGCGTGGTCGTCGGCGGCGGCCTGCTCGGCCTGGAGGCCGCCGACGCGCTGCGCGGCCTCGGCCTTTCCACACACGTCGTCGAGATGGGCGGCTGGCTGATGCCCCGCCAGGTCGACGAGGGCGGCGGCTCGGTGCTGCGCGGCCACATCGAACGGCTCGGGCTGGCCGTGCACACCGGCACCGGCCTGAACCGCATCGAACCGGACAAGGTCGTCCTGGCCGACGGCACCGAGATCGACGCCGGTGTGGTGGTCTTCTCCGCGGGCATCCGGCCGCGCGACGAGCTGGCCCGCCAGGCCGGGCTGCCCGTGGGCGAGCGGGGCGGCATCGTGGTCGACGCGGGCATGCGCACCGCCGACCCGGCCGTGTTCGCCATCGGCGAGTGCGCCCTGGTGGGCGGCATGGTGTACGGCCTGGTCGCGCCCTGCTTCACCATGGCCGAGGTGGCCGCCGACCGCATCCTCGGCGGCGTGGCCGAGTTCACCGGCGGCGACCTGTCGGCCAAGCTCAAGCTGCTCGGCGTGGACGTGGCCAGCTTCGGCGAGCTGTCCGGCGCGCTCGACGTGACGTACATGGACCCGGTGGCCGGCGTCTACAAGAAGCTGTTCATCAGCGACGACGCCCGCACGCTGCTCGGCGGCATCTGCGTCGGCGACGCCACCCCCTACAGCCTGCTGCGGCCGATGGTCGGCAGGGAGCTGAGCGCCCAGCCCAGCGACCTGCTGTTCGCCGGCGCCGGCGGTGCCGGGCTGTCCGGCGCCGACTTCCCCGACGACGCCCAGGTCTGCTCCTGCAACAACGTCACCAAGGGCCAGATCAGCACCGCCATCGCCGAGATGGGCCTGACCGACGTGGCCGGCGTCAAGAAGTGCACCCGGGCCGGCACCAGCTGCGGCAGCTGCGTGCCCGCGCTGGCCTCGATCCTCGCCTCCGAGGGCGTCGTGCTCAGCAAGGCGCTGTGCGAGCACTTCGACCACAGCAGGCCGGAGCTGTTCGACATCGTCCGGGTGCGCGGCATCACGACCTTCTCCCAGCTCATCGCCGAGCACGGCAAGGGACGCGGCTGCGACATCTGCAAGCCCGCCGTCGCCTCCATCCTCGCCTCGCTCAACGGCGGCCACGTCCTTGAGGGCGAGCAGGCAGCGCTGCAGGACACCAACGACCACTTCCTGGCCAACATCCAGAAGAACGGCACCTACTCGGTCGTGCCCCGCATCCCCGGCGGCGAGATCACCCCCGAGAAGCTCATCGTGATCGGCGAGGTGGCCCGCGACTTCGGCCTCTACACCAAGATCACCGGAGGCCAGCGCATCGACCTGTTCGGCGCCAGGGTCGAGCAGCTGCCCAAGATCTGGAAGCGGCTGGTCGACGCCGGCTTCGAGTCCGGGCACGCCTACGGCAAGGCGCTGCGCACGGTGAAGTCCTGCGTCGGATCCACCTGGTGCCGGTACGGTGTGCAGGACTCGGTCGGCATGGCGATCGCCCTGGAGCTGCGCTACCGGGGGCTGCGCTCGCCGCACAAGATCAAGTCGGCGGTGTCCGGCTGCGCCCGCGAGTGCGCGGAGGCGCGCAGCAAGGACTTCGGCATCATCGCGACCGAGAACGGCTGGAACCTCTACGTCGGCGGCAACGGCGGCTTCAAGCCCCGCCACGCCGACCTGCTCGCGAGCGACCTGTCCGACGACGACCTGATCCGCACCATCGACCGCTTCCTGATGTTCTACATCCGCACCGCCGACCGGCTCCAGCGCACCGCCACCTGGGTGCAGGGCATCGGCCTCGACTACCTCCGCGACGTGATCATCAACGACTCGCTCGGCATCTGCGCCGACCTCGACGCGGGCATGGAGCGGCACGTGGCCGGCTACTTCGACGAGTGGCGCGCCACGGTCGACGATCCGGACAAGCTGCGCCGGTTCGTCAGCTTCGTCAACGCCCCCGACACCCCTGACCCGTCCATCGTGTTCGAGACCGAACGCGACCAGATAAAGCCCGTCCTCCTGGAGGTGACACGCGCATGACCATCATCCAGAACGACCCGGCGACTCAGGCGACCATCGGTGCGGTGTGGGTGCCGATCTGTGCCTATGCCGACCTGCTGCCCGAACGCGGGGCCGCCGCCTTGGTCGGCGGACACCAGATCGCGATCTTCCGCACCTTCGACGGACGCCTGTTCGCCGTCGGCAACCGCGACCCGTACAGCGGGGCGTACGTGATCTCGCGCGGCATCGTCGGCACCCGCGGCGAGGAGCCCGTCGTCGCCGCTCCCATGCACAAGCAGTCGTTCTCCCTGGTCACCGGCCTGTGCCTGGACGACCCCTCGCTGGCTCTGCCGACCTACCCCATCCGTGTCGCGGGCGGCACGGTGCAGGTGAGCGCCGTATGACGTCCGCCCTACTGGATGACGCGGTGACGGCGCCGGAGACGGCGCCGGACGCGCTCGCGGGCTTCACCATCGGGGTCACCGCGACCCGAAGGAAAGAGGAGTTCGCGGCGCTGCTCGAACGGCGCGGCGCCCGCGTCGTCCGGGCGCCGGCGATCCGGCTGGTGCCGCTCGCCGAGGACGCCGACCTGCTGGCCGCCACCCGCGAGTGCCTCAACGGCCCGATCGACGACGTCGTGGTGACCACCGGGGTGGGCTTCCGCGGCTGGGTGGCCGCCGCCGAGGGCTGGGGGCTGTCCGCCGACCTGGCCGAGCACCTGGCCACGGCCCGCCTGCTGCCCCGCGGCCCGAAGGCGCGCGGCGCCGTGCGCGCCGCCGGGCTGAACGACCACTGGACCCCGCCGACCGAGTCCTGCGAGGAGATCAAGGACTACCTCCTCCGCCAGAACCTGAACGGGCGGCGCATCGTGGTCCAGTTGCACGGCGAGCCGCTGACCGGGTTCGTGACCGCCCTGCGCGCGGCAGGCGCCGCGGTGATCGAGGTGCCGGTCTACCGCTGGCTGCCCTACCGCGACCCCTCGCCGCTGCGCCGCCTGATCACACAGGCCATCTCCGGCTCGGTGGACGCCGTGGCGTTCACCAGCGCCCCCGCCGTGCTCGCCATGCTGAACGCCGCCCGGGCGGAAGGGCTGGAGGAGGCCCTGATCGAGGCGTTCAACGGCCCGGTGGTGGCCGCGTGCGTCGGCCCGGTGACGGCGTCGCCGCTGGTGGCCAAGGGCGTGCCGGTCATCCAGCCGGAGCGTTCGCGGCTCGGCTCGCTGGCCCGCACTCTCGCCAGGCACCTGCCCGAGCACAGTGTCACCCGGGTCACCGCCGGATCCCACGAGCTGGAGATCCGCGGGCACGCCGTCGCCGTCGACGGCGAGCTCAAGCCGCTCCCGCCCGCCCCGATGGCGGTGCTCAAGCGCCTGGCCGAACGTCCCGGCCACGTCGTGCCCCGCTCGGACCTGCGCACCGTGCTGCCCGGCGGTCCCTCCCGCGACTCCGCCGAGCACGCGGTCGAGATGGCCGTCACCCGGCTGCGCCGCGCCCTCGGCCCCTCCGGCATCGTCGAGACCGTCGTCAAGCGGGGCTACCGCCTGGCGTGCGACCGGCCGGAGGCGCGATGACGCTCGTCCTGGCCGCCCACGGCACCCGCAGCGCGGCGGGCGAGGCCACCCTGGCCGCCCTGGCCGAGCGGGTGCGCCGGGCCCGGCCCGGCCACCGCGTCGAGCTGGCGTACCTGGAGATCAGCTCCCCGCCGCTCGCCGAGGTCCTGACCCGGGTCCCCGGACCGGTCGTCGTGGTCCCGCTGCTGCTGGCAGGCGGCTACCACGTCCACATCGATCTGCCGGGGGTCGTCGCCCGCGCACGGCCGGACGCGCTGGTCGCCGGCCCGCTCGGCCCTCACCAGCTGCTCACCGCCGTGCTCGCCCGCCGGCTGGCCTCCGCGGGGCTGCGGCCGACCGACGCGGTCATCCTGGGCGCCGCCGGGTCCTCCGACGCCTCGGCGGTCGCCGACGTGCGCTCCGCGGCCCGGCTGCTGTCGGTGCGGCTGGCCCGCCCGGTGACGGCGGCGTTCGCCTCCGCGGCGGCCCCGTCCCTCGCGGAGGCCATGGAACGGCTGCGCTCCGGACCGGCGCCCCGCGTCGCGGTCGCCTCCTACCTGCTGGCCCCCGGGTTCTTCCAGGGCCGCCTGGAGTCCGCGGGGGCCGACGTGGTCAGCGCCCCCCTCGGTGTGGACGACGACCTGGCCGCCCTGGTCTGGCACAGGGCGGACGAGACCGCCGCCTGGTGCGGCGTGCCGGTGTCCCGGCCGTCCGGCGGCGCCCGGGAGGCGGGCGGCCTGCTCAGGAGAGCGCAGGCGCCCGGGGCGTGACGGTCTCCAGCCGCAGCTCCCGCACGATCTCCACCGCGCCCTCGTCGCGGGACAGGACCGAGCCCGCGCCGATGAACATCTCGTAGTAGGCGTGCCGGAAGCAGCCGGCGAGCAGCAGGCGGGCGCTGGCCTCCGGGTCGACGTCCGGCCCGACCCGGCCGAGGCTCCGCTCGGCCGCCAGGTAGCGGGCCAGCGGGACGATCTCGGAGGCGGGGCCGAGCCCGTTCTCGCGCAGCGCCTCGCGGAAGCGCACGGTGATCGAGGGGGAGATGAACGCGGGCATCGCCGCGGCCTGTACCTCGGCGTAGTAGTCGATGCCGGCCCGGGCCACCGGCAGCAGGTTGTCGTTCACCCGGCCCTTGCCGGTCAGGCACATCAGGTCGTCCAGCGCGCGCAGCCAGACCGGGAGGCGGTCCTGCAGGAGGGCGAGGAACATGTCGACGGCCTGGGCGGGGGTCGTGCCGCGCAGCTGGGGGTAGGTGAGGGAGTCGCCGGGGCGGGCGGCGTCCTCCGGGGCACGGGCGTCGTCGCCCGGCTCTTGCGTTCTCATGAACACCGACATCTCGAGGACGCGTCTCCGCGTCTCCTGTGCTCTCTTGTGCGGATCAGGATATGGAATCGCCATGGGGGTCCCAAGGTGCGCAGTCACATGTTGTAGGTTCAGCACGCCGGTGACGCCGCTCACGATGTTTGCGGAGTCGTGTTCGTACCCGTTATCGAATCGTTGCCGCCAGTGTGGTGCCGCCCGAGGCCAACGGTGCGGAAGTGGCGCAGCGGCCAATTATTACCGGAAAGCTGCGCCGTTCGGAGTCAATAACGGGAACTATGCGAAATGCGCCTTTAGTCAAGCCGACATGGTCAATGTCGGGAAATGCGCACTTTCTCCGGGTTTGCGTCAGCCGCCGTCGTCGTCGTGGTCGCGCCGCCGCAGGTAGCGCTCGAACTCGGCCGCGATGGCGTCCCCGCTGGCCTCGGGCAGGTCCGCGGCGTCCTTGCGCTCTTCCAGTTCGCGGACGTACTCGGCCACCTCGGAATCCTGCGAGGCCAGCTCGTCCACCCCGTGCTCCCAGGCGCGCGCCTCTTCGGGCAGCTCGCCGAGCGGCATGGGGATGTCCAGAAGGTCCTCGATGCGGCGCAGCAGGGCCAGCGTGGCCTTCGGGTTGGGCGGCTGGGCGACATAGTGGGGCACCGAAGCCCACAGCGAGATGGTGTCGGTGCCGGCCGCCCCAAGGGTGTGCTGGAGCACCCCGACGATGCCCGTCGGGCCCTCGTAGCGGGTCAGTTCGAGGTTGAGCGCGCGGGCGAGGCCGGGATCGCTCACCGAGCCCACGATCGGCACCGGCCTGGTGTGCGGCGAGTCGTTGAGCAGCGCGCCGAGCAGCACCGCGGTCTCGACGCCGAGCTCCAGGCAGATGGCCACGATCTCTGAGCAGAACGTGCGCCAGCGCATGTTCGGCTCGATGCCGCGCAGCAGGACCACGTCGCGCTCACTGCCCGGCGGACGGGCCACCAGCAGGCGGGTGGTCGGCCACACGATCGACCGGGTCACGCCGTCGCCCAGCTCCACCATCGGGCGGGTCACCTGGAAGTCGTAGTACTCCTCGGGGTCGAGCTCGACCAGCGGGGTCGCCTTCCACTCTGACTCAAGATGGGCCAGAGCGCCGCTCGACGCCTCTCCCGCGTCGTTCCACCCCTCGAACGCGGCGATCAGCACCGGGTCGACGAGCTCGGGAAGTCCTTCGAGCTCGATCACGCGCCGCCTCCTTGCTGCCTGGCCGAGACCGCGCGCGACTTGCCGGCGCGGTCTCTCGGCCGCCGGCGGCGGCCTTGTACCCCACCAAGCCTATTCGTTGAGGGGTGCTCGGTGTCACCGAGAGGGCCGAGGGAGCTCGCGGTGGCCGGGAGGACGGCGTGCGTTCGCTGGTCGCGATCGCGGGGCCGTCACGCCCCCGGCTCCGGGCGGTCGCGTTCTGGCTCCCGCTAGGCTTGTGCGCATGAATAACGCAGCGTCCTTCAGGCAGGCCATGTCCGAGCGTGTGATCGTCGCGGACGGGGCCATGGGGACGATGTTGCAGGCTTATGACCCGACGCTTGATGATTTCGATGGTCATGAGGGTTGCAATGAGGTGTTGAACGTGACGCGTCCTGACATTGTGCGGGGGGTGCATGACGCGTATTTCGCGGTGGGTGTTGATTGTGTGGAGACCAACACGTTCGGGGCGAATCTGGCGGCGTTGGGGGAGTATGACATCGCTGGTCGGGTGTTTGAGTTGTCGGTGGCGGGGGCGCGGTTGGCGCGGGAGTCGGCTGATCGGTGGGCGGGGGCCGATGGGCGGGCGCGGTTCGTGCTGGGGTCGATGGGGCCGGGGACGAAGTTGCCGACGTTGGGGCATGTGGCGTTTGGGGCGTTGCGGGATGCGTA
>NZ_JBVJHR010000038.1:0-36600 GCF_055586705.1 Sphaerisporangium sp. NPDC049457
ACACCCCCCCCCCCCCCCCCCCCACTCCCCCCCCCCCCCCCCTCCCCCCCCCCCCCCTCCCCCCCCCCCCCCCCCGCCGGAGGCCGTCCGGGAGGTCAGACCCCCATGGACTGCGTCTCGTTGCTCTCAGGCGTCGGCTGAGCGGCGGCCTCGGTGACGCCGTTCTTCAGGTGGTAGCGCGCGATGGCCTCGCGCAGGACCTCCTGCTTGACCTCGCCGCGCCTGGCCAGCTCGGTGAGCACCGCCAGAGTGATCGACGCGGCGTCCACGTGGAAGTGGCGGCGCAGCGCCGAACGGGTGTCCGACAGGCCGAAGCCGTCGGTGCCGAGCGAGCTCCAGTCGCCGGGCACCCACTGGGAGATCTGGTCGGGTACGGCGCGCATGTAGTCGCTGACCCCGATGAACGGCCCGCTGACCTGCGAGAGCACCTGGGTGACGTACGGCACGCGCGGCTCGGCCTCGGGGTTGAGCAGGTTGTGCTCGTCGCACGCGAGCGCGTCGCGGCGCAGCTCCGTCCACGACGGCGCCGACCACAGCTCGGCCGCCACGCCCCACTCTTCGGCCAGCAGACGCTGGGCCTCCAGCGCCCAGCGGCCGGCCACGCCGGAGGAGAGGATGTTCGCCCGGGGGCCTTCGATGTCGGGAGCGGGGGCGAACCGGTAGAGGCCCTTGAGCACGCCCTGGACGTCGAGGTTCTCCGGCTCCACCGGCTGCGGGTAGGGCTCGTTGTAGACGGTGAGGTAGTAGAAGATGTCCTCGGGCTGGTCGCCGTACATGCGCCGCAGGCCGTCCTGGACGATGTGGGCGATCTCGAAGGCCCACGCCGGGTCGTAGGACACGGCCGCGGGGTTCGTCGAGGCGATCAGCGGCGAGTGGCCGTCCTCGTGCTGGAGGCCCTCACCGTTGAGGGTGGTGCGACCGGCGGTGGCGCCGAGCAGGAAGCCCCGGCCCATCTGGTCGCCGAGCGCCCACATCTGGTCGGCGGTGCGCTGGAACCCGAACATCGAGTAGAAGATGTAGATCGGGATCATGTGCTCGCCGTGCGTGGCGTAGGCGGAGCCGGCCGCGATCGCCGACCCCATGGAGCCCGACTCGCTGATGCCCTCGTGCAGGATCTGACCCTCGGTCGACTCCTTGTACGACAGCAGCAGGTTGCGGTCGACCGCGTCGTAGGTCTGCCCGTGCGGCGAGTAGATCTTGGCGGTCGGGAACATCGCGTCGAGACCGAAGGTGCGGGCCTCGTCGGGGATGATCGGGACGAACCGCGCGCCGATCTCCTTGTCGCGCATGAGGTCCTTGAGCAGGCGGACGAACGCCATCGTCGTGGCGACGTTCTGCTTGCCCGAGCCCTTCTTGAGGTCGGCGTAGACCTTGTCGCCGGGAAGCTTGAGCGGCTTGGCCCGCGTGACGCGCTTGGGCAGGTAACCGCCCAGCGCCGCGCGGCGCTCGCGCATGTAGGCGATCTCTTCGTCGTTCTCGCCCGGGTGGAAGTACGGGGGCAGGTCGCCCTCGAGATCCTTGTCGGGGATCGGCAGGTAGAGCCGGTCGCGGAACTCCTTGAGCTCGGCCTTGCTCATCTTCTTCATCTGGTGCGTGGCGTTGCGCGCCTCGAAGTCCTTGCCGAGCGTCCATCCCTTGATGGTCTGGGCGAGGATGACCGTGGGCTGGCCGACGTGCTCGCGCGCCGCCTTGAAGGCCGCGTAGACCTTGCGGTAGTCGTGCCCGCCGCGCGACAGCTTGCGGATGTCGTCGTCGGACAGGTGCTCGACCATCTTGCGAAGCCGCGGGTCGTCGCCGAAGAAGTTCTCGCGGATGTACTCGCCCGACTCGACGGAGTAGGTCTGGAACTGCCCGTCGGGGGTGGTGTTCATCTTGTTGACCAGCACGCCGTCGACGTCGGCGGCGAGGAGCTGGTCCCACTCACGGCCCCAGACGACCTTGATGACGTTCCAGCCCGCGCCGCGGAAGTACGACTCGAGCTCCTGGATGATCTTGCCGTTGCCGCGTACCGGGCCGTCGAGCCGCTGCAGGTTGCAGTTGATGACGAACGTGAGGTTGTCGAGCTCCTCACGCGAGGCCAGGCCGATCGCGCCGAGCGACTCGGGCTCGTCCATCTCGCCGTCGCCGAGGAAGCACCACACGTGGCTGCGGCTGGTGTCCTTGATCTTGCGGCTCAGCAGGTAGCGGTTGAACCGCGCCTGGTAGATGGCGCCGATCGCCCCGAGGCCCATGGAGACCGTGGGGAACTCCCAGAAGTCGGGCATCAGGCGCGGGTGCGGGTACGACGGCAGGCCCTTGAAGCCCTGGGAGAGCTCCTGGCGGAAGGCGTCGAGCTGCGACTCGTTCAACCGGCCTTCCAGGAAGGCGCGGGCGTAGATGCCGGGGGCGGCGTGGCCCTGGATGAACACCTGGTCGCCCGACTCGCCGTGGTCCTTGCCGCGGAAGAAGTGGTTGAACCCCACCTCGTACAGCGACGCGGCCGAGGCGTAGGTGGCGATGTGGCCACCGACATTGGTGCGGGCGTTGGCCCGGGTCACCATGACCGCGGCGTTCCACCGGATGTAGGCCCTGATGCGCCGTTCGACGTACTCGTCGCCCGGGAACCAGGGTTCGCGCTCTGGCGCGATGGTGTTGATGTAGTCGGTGCTACGCAGCCCTGGCACCCCCACCTGATGCTCGCGCGCGCGTTCGAGCAGGCGCAGCATCAGGTAGCGGGCTCGGCTACGACCCTCCGTCTTGACGACGGTGTCAAGCGACTCGAGCCATTCCTGGGTCTCGCTGGGATCGACATCAGGCAGCTGGCTGGGTAGGCCGTCGCTGATGATCGAGAAACGCTGGCGTCCGGAAGCCACTGGGTCTCGCCTTCCGAGGATGGACTGGTAAGCCTCTTCTTCGATGTCTAGGTCGTCTTCCATCCTGGCCGCTTACTCCGGAAAGTGCATCTCTACCGTCCGGTAACCAAGATGTCCCTGCTGGCAGGGCCGCAAATCTGGCCTAGACCACCGATGGTAGGACGATTTTCGCAGGACGCAACAAATCATATCGAGGCGGGGGTCCGCCCTGGTCCCCCCAGGGGACCCCTGAGGGGATCCCGCTTCCCCTGCCTCCCCCGCGGGAGGGGGGCCCAACCCAGCTGCGGCGCGATGTGGGCGAGGTCTCATCCCGCCGGCCTGGAAGCGCGGCGACGGCGGGTGGAGAATGCGGACAGTACTGTCAACCTCGCCGCCTCGGTCACGCCCAAGATCGGGACGACGCTCGCCCGTGGGCCCGCCCTCTGCGTGCCCGACGACAGGGACGGCAAGCCGGCGCCGGAGCGCCACATCCGCCCCCGGTAACGTTTAGGTGTTTATTTCCCCTCCCTCCGTCCGGCGAGGATGCCTCCCTCTTTCCGCCGGGAACGAGCCGTATGAGTCTGGAAGAGACCGCGAAGAAGGGAGGGATCGTCGTGTACGCGACCATCGGAGATCGCCTCGTCGTTCACGGGAACGCGGTTGGCGAGAGGGAACGGCCCGGCTTGATCATCGAGGTCCGGGGACCCGACGGTTGCCCGCCGTACGTCGTGCGTTTCGACGACGGGCACACCGGATTGGTGTTTCCCGGTCCGGACGCGATTGTCGTCCCAGTTCAGCGGGGATCATAAGATCCGTGAAGTGAGATCTCAGACGTTCGAGGTGAGGACCGGGGGCAGAGAACGGGTGCACGACATCACCCGGCAGTGCGAGGAGTTCGTGCGATCGTGCGGGGGAGACGGGCTGTTGAACGTCTTCGTCCCGCACGCGACGGCGGGGGTGGCGCTGCTGGAGCTCGGCTCCGGCAGCGACGACGACCTCCTCGGTTTGCTGGGCGACCTGCTTCCGGCCGACGACCGGTGGCGCCACGCTCACGGCTCGCGCGGTCATGGCAGGTCACATGTGATGCCGGCGCTGATCCCGCCGTACGCGACCGTTCCGGTGTTGGACGGGCGGCTGGCGCTGGGAACATGGCAGTCGGTCGCAGTCGTCGACCTCAACGTCGACAACCCGGAACGGCGTGTTCGTTTGTCGTTTTTGTCGGACTAACAGATAACGGTGCGGGTCACCGGTCGTGGCGACCGTTGACGACGATGGGTCACAGCGTGTGGACTGTGCCGAAGCGGCCTCGCAGGGGCCGGCGAACCGCATTGGGCGGGGCCATCCAAGCAGGAGGGATAAACGTGAGCGCGACCGCGGGTCAGGCGCAGGGCGAGCGCGGCCTGGCCGAGCGACTCGGTCTTAAGCCGGGTCAGGTGGTGCAGGAGATCGGCTGGGACGAGGACTCCGACGAGGAGCTCCGCCAGTCGATCGAGGAGCTGACCGGCAACGAACTGGTCGACGAGGACTCCGAAGAGGTCATCGACGTCGTGCTGCTGTGGTGGCGCGACGGGGACGGGGACCTTTTCGACGCTTTGAGTGATGCGATGGCCGGGCTGGCCGACGGAGGTCAGATCTGGCTGCTGACCCCGAAGGTCGGGCGGGACGGCCACGTCGAACCGAGCGACATCGGTGAGGACGCCGCAACGGCGGGCCTCTCGCAGACCAGCAGCGTCAGCGCGGCCCGCGACTGGTCGGGCACGCGGCTCGTCGCTCCCAAGGGCCGCCGTTAGCCCACTTCCGTCGCCGGGGTGCCCGGCCGTCAGCGCGGCGTCCGCAGCGACGCCTTGACCGGCCTGGCCGTTCACCGGTCGTCCGTTCATCGGGGGATGTCCGGGAGTCCTACCGGGTCTCCCGCCGTCTTCGGGCGCCGGTTCCGCCGGGGTGGCGCCTCGGCTCTGCGACTCTGCTTCCTGCCGTACGGCTTACACCGGCCGTACGGCAGGCATGGTGCGCTCGGACGTGTCCGGATGTCTTCGCAGCGCGCTGGACGCGCACCCGCGGCATTCGTTCGTCTCCTAGGTTTTGGTGGAAAGGACCGGCATGGCCGTCGAGGTGGGGGACAAGGCGCCGGACTTCGAGCTGAAGGATCAGCACGGCACACCGGTGCGGCTGAGCGACCTCCGTGGCCACCGGGTGCTGCTCGTGTTCTATCCGCTGGCCTTCAGCGGCGTCTGCCATGGCGAGCTGTGCGCCATCCGCGACGTACTCGTGACCTCGGTGCCGGATGATGTGCGAGTGGTGACCCTGTCGGTCGACTCCGTCTTCAGCCAGCGGGCGTGGGCCGACAAGGAGGGCTTCCACTTCCCGATGCTGTCGGACTTCTGGCCGCACGGCGAGGTGGCACAGGCGTACGGTGTCTTCGATGAGCAGGGAGGCCGCGCCCTTCGCGGCACTTTCCTCATCGACGGCGAGGGTGTGGTCCGCTGGAAGGAAGTGAACCCCGTTCACTCGGCGCGCGACATCTCCGGGTACCGCAAGGTGCTCGACGAATTCTCCTAATGAGGTGCGCCGGGCGGTGGCCCGGCGAAGACGGAGGCGGTGGCGACGATGCCCTGCTATCGGTGCGGCGTCCGGCAGACGGATCCGGTCCGGGGCGCGAGCCCCTGGCGGCGCGGCGTACGGCGTGAACGACAGGTGCTCATCTGCCCGTCATGCCAGCGGGAGCATGATCTCGATCTCGATCTCGACCGGTGCGGATCCTGCGGCTCCACCAAGCTGATCTGTAGGCTCGGCGAGATCGAGTGCCGCTCGTGCGGGGCGGTGCGGCTCGCGCACAGCGAGGCCGACCCCGGCGAACGGCACTCCCTGGTACGGGCCGGCGCCCCCGGCCTGTCAGAGGAAGTCGAAGCCGCCCTCAACCGCGTCCTCGGCCGCCACCCATCCCCCTGACCCCCGGCTACGCCCCTCCGAGCAGGTCCTATACCCCCTGACCGCCCGGCACCGCGTCAGAAGGGGTGGATGCCCCTGACCGACCGCCGCCGCGTTAGAGGGGCTCATGCCCCTGACCGACCGCCGCCGCGTCAGAGACGGACTCATGCCCCCTGACCCCTCGGCGAGGCAGGTGGCATGAGACGGGCCATGCCACCTGACCGGCCGACGCGTATGTCACGGCAAGGGGCCCGTCATCCTGCCCGGCCGGCATGGGCACATGCGTGGATCCCGGCTGGTCCAGGCATGCCTGGATGCCCTCCCACGGTTTTGACTCATGCACCTATATGGGCAAAACTGCGCGGGAATGAGCAAATCACCGGGCCGTCCCGCGGTCCGCCAGGATCCTGGAAGTGGGGAACGATCCGGTGCACGAGTACAGCCACGCGAGTTCGTCCACCGGAGCGGCGGCATGAGCCCGAAGTCCTACGTCGTCGCCCTCGACGTCGGCGGCACCTCCATGAAGGGCGGGCTCGTCGCCTCCGACGGCGAGGTCCTGCTGACCGACCGCCGCCCGACCCCGCGCGACGAAGGCCCCCTGCGCGTCATCGAGGCCATCCGCACCTTCATCGACGACCTGGCCCAATCCGGCCGAACCCTCCCATCCCCCCAAGCTTTCGCCTCCCCCCAAGACCGACTGACGCCCCCACCCGGCGCCCGAACGCCACCCCCCGCCAACCCGCCCGCCGGCATCGGCCTCGCCGTGCCGGGACTGGTCAACTCCGACACCGCCCTCTACGCGGCGAACATCGGCTGGAAGGACGTCCCCGCGACCGAGTTCACCGCGCTCGACGTGCCGATCCGGCTGGGGCATGACGTCCGCACCGGAGGTCTCGCCGAGCGTGTCCTCGGCGCCGGCCGGTCCGAGCCCGACTTCCTCTTCCTCCCGATCGGCACCGGCATCGCCGGAGCGCCCATCGTCCACGGCGAGCCGTACGGCGGCTCGGCCGGATGGGGCGGCGAGATCGGCCACATCCCCGTCTTCCCCGACGGAGAACGCTGCGCGTGCGGCCAGGTCGGCTGCCTGGAGACCTACGCCTCCGCCGCCTCGGTGGCCCGCCGCTACACCGAGCGTCTCAGCCGAGCCGCCTCCCTGCGCTCCCAGCCGCCGTCTCCCGGCGGAGCCGCCCCCACCGCCGAGGACGTCGTGGCCCTGGCCATGCGCGGCGACCCCCACGCCTCCGCCGTCTGGGACGAGGCCCTGGAGGCCCTGTCGATCGCCCTGGCGTCCTACACCCTTCTCCTCGACCCCTCCTCGATCGTCATCGGCGGGGGACTGGCCGAAGCGGGCCCCGCGCTCTTCGAGCCGCTGGCCGAACGCCTGCAGTCCAGGCTCAAGTTCCGCCCCGCCCCGCCACTGCGCCACGCGGCCCTCGGCATGAACGCGGGCATGCTGGGCGCGGCCCTGCTCGGCTGGCAGGCGGCGGGCATCCCCGACGCGGGCGCCACCTGGGCTCTCGATGTGCTCAGGTCGCCTTCCGTACCGTAAGGTGTAGCCCACCCGCCCTTCCTCAAGGGCGCCAGGGCGCTTAGCTCAGCGGTAGAGCACTCGCCTTACAAGCGAGGGGTCACTGGTTCGAACCCAGTAGCGCCCACCAGCCAGAACACCCCCGTCTCCCACCTCGGAAACCGGGGCTCGTGCCATCACCGTGCCATTGGCCCGCACTGATGACCTCGCTCAGTGAGCACTCGCCTTGACGGGCAGCACGTTCGCGATCTTGCCGTCCATCGCATCGGCGATCCTCCGGTCCGCCTCCACCGTACTGTGCTGATAGATCATCGCGGTGCGCACGCCGTCGTTGTCAGGGTGACAGCGGTCAGCGCGGCGAGCAGGGCCCAGGCGGGCGCGAAACTGCCGGTCAGGTCCGTGATCAGGCCGAGCACGGGTGGCGCGAGGATGACCGCCACCTGGTTGACGGCCATGGCCAGGCCGAGGGCGAATCCGGTGTGATCCGGCGGCGCCGATTCGGCGGCGTAGGCGATCCAGGGGCCGTACCAGCCGATGCCGAAGAAGCCGAGCCCGATGAAGAGCAAGCAGGCCGCGACGGGGGATCGGCCGATGGGGGTCGTCAACAGCGTCATCCCGATGATCACGGCGGCCAGGCATGTCAGGACGCAGGCGTAGCGGCCGGATCTGTGGCGGTCGCTCCAGGCCGCCAGGCAGATACGGCCCAGCGCGCCCGCGCACTGGACCGCGACGTAGACCAAGGCCGCCGAGGCGGAGTCCATGGACGTCACCTCGTGCAGGTACAGGACGGTGAGGATGCCCACGCCGCTGTGCACCGACACCATGCTGGTGCCGGACAGGATGATCTTCTTCATGTACGGTTCGCGGAGCAGTTCCAGTCGCACGCGGGACGTGGCCGGTGTCGGGCGTTGGCCCGGTGGGCGGCGGTAGAAGGTCATGAAGGCGACGGCGCCTGACAGTGCGACGAGCGCGCCGGCCGCGAGCGTCGACCGCCAGCCGAAGGCCGTTGCCAGTGAGGGAAGTGCGAAGGCGGCGAGGACGCCCCCGAGAGGGAGTCCTGCCTGGCGGACACCCATGGCCAGGCCACGCTGCGAGGCGTCGAACCAGGACGCCACCGATTTACTGCCGCCCGGCTGGATGGTGCTGTACCCGGCACCGACGATCAGCAGGACGACGAGTAAGGAGACGTATCCCGGCGCCGCGCTGCCGGCGGCCAGCGCGACGGCGACCACAAGAGCACCGATCCCGACGACCCAGCGTTCGTCGTGGCGGTCCAGCAGTCGTCCCGCCACGAGTAGTCCGGTCAGGGGAAGCAGTTGAGCGGCCGACAGCAGCAGGCCCAGTTGGGTCGTGTTCAGCTCGAGGTCTCGCTGCAGGTGGACGCTCATCGCGCCGATGCCCTGGACGAAGAACGCGGCCGCGGCCTGAGTGAAGGTCGCGACACTGAGGATGACCCAGCGGTATCGCGCTGTCTTCACGGCTTCCAGCACAGCAGGGGGTCGGGGTGGTCGGAGAAGCCGAGCTGCCGGTAGAGCGGTTCCGCCTCGTGGGAGGAGGTGAGGTCGACCCGTACGGCGTCGCGGTCGCGGAACCAGTCGAGCAGACCGAGCATGATCGCCCGGCTGTGCCCGCGCCGCCGGTACGACGGGTCGGTGACCATGCCGATGACGTGGCCGATCCTCCCGTTGCGGGAGTGGGGGCCGGGGAACCACTGTTCGATCGTGCCGATGCCGCAGGCGGCCAGGCCGGTGTCGCCGTCCACGACCAGGATCCGACAGTCGGGTTCGGTCAGCTTCTGCTTGAAAACCCGTGCGAGCGCGTCGCGCCAGTCGTCACCGGCGTTCGCGGGGTTGAAGAAGTCGCCGCCGATTTCGTCGAAGAGCAGTGCCCGGAGGCGGACGAGTTCTGAAATATCGTGCTCTGTCGCTGTTCGCGTCATGACGTACAGGCTGATGTAATGAGCTTGTGCACCTCAACCCTTACGGCGCGGACGTGGTGAACTTCGCCGCGGACCTGGCGAACCGCCCCCCGGCGAGCGCCGACGAACTCGCCGACCGCTGCCGCACGGCCGGTCTAGTACTGGAACGCCCCGTCGAACCGTCGGATCTCGACCAGACCCTCGCCGTCATCGACGCCTGGACGAACGTCGTCGACGCCACGGGCGAGCGCGCGAAGGCCGAGCTGGTCAACGAGATGCTGGCCCGGTCGGCGGCCTACCCCCGGCTGACCGACCACGCTCATGGCTGGCACCTGCACTATCGCGACGACCGGCAGCCGCTCGGCGCGGTGCTGTTCGCGCTGATCTCCGTGGGCACGGCGATGCACCTCGTCAGCCGGGGCATGGACCGGCTCGGACGGTGTGCCGCCGCCGGTTGTGAGACGATTTTCGCGGACACCTCACGCACCGCACGGCAGCGTTACTGCTCCCAGCCGTGCGCCAACCGGGATGCGGTCCGCCGCCATCGCGCCCGCCGGTCCACGCCCTCCATCCGAGGCGGTGGGCGATGACCAGAGTAGTTCGACGGTCGCGCGGCCCGTTCAGGCGCTGACCATGGCCCTGGAACGGTCGGTCACCATGTGGACGGCGAAGAGGCCGAGCACCGTCCCCATGACGTAGCGCTGGACGCGCATCCAGGTCGGGCGGCGGGTCAGGAACGCGGCCAGGGCGCCGGCCGAGATCGCGATCAGGCCGTTGACCAGGGTGGCGATGACGATCTGCACCGAGCCGAGCGCCAGGCTCTGCAGCAGCACGTGGCCCATGGCGGGGTCGATGAACTGCGGGAGCAGCGACAGGTACAGGATCGCGATCTTGGGGTTGAGCAGGCAGGTCAGCAGGCCCATCGCGAACAGCCTGCGCGGCGGCTCGGCGTCGAGCTCTCTGGGCTGGAAGGCCGAGACGCCGCCCGGTTTCACGGCGTTCCAGGCCAGCCAGAGCAGGTACGCGGCGCCGGTCAGTTTGAGTGCCGTGTACGCGGCGGGCACGTACGCGAAGACCGCCGTCAGCCCGAGGCAGGTGGCCGTCAGATAGACGGTGAAGCCGAGGAAGACGCCCGTGAGCGAGATCAGGCCCGCGCGGCGGCCCTGCGAGATCGACCGCGACACCAGGTAGATCATGTTCGGCCCAGGGGTGAGGACCATGCCCAGGGAGACCAGTGCGATGCCGATCAAGCTAGCCGTCATATCCGCCCATATTAGCTTAGAGATCACGATTTCATCGGGTTGTTGCTCGGCACGCAGTTCCTTCTTGTATTAGGCGGCTGCGGTCAAGGCCGCTCACGCCGACATCGGCGCCTCCCGGCGCGGCTCTTCATATCCGCGACAGGATGAGTGGATGGCGTCACAGGCCGAACATCGGGCGACAACGACGCGCCGGTCATACCGAATGAGATATAGCCCGTTTTCTCCTTGACAAGTGAATCGAGCAACTCCAAAGATCGGTGCTGTGTGAGAGTACTCCCTGCTCAGACGCCGTGGCGGTCGCCCTTCGCGGCGACCGAGGGTCGCAACGTAGGCGCGGAAGGCCGGAGCCGGCGTGGTGAGCCGATGGGACCTCGGCGTGTCGCAGGGCAGGCCGAGGTCCCACCGGTGATCCGACATTCCAGTCAGGAAATGGTGCAGCTGACGCCGTTGAGCGCGAACTGGTCAGGCTTGCCGGTATTGCCGGTATTGCCGGTATGGGTGGCCTGGAAGCCGATGTCGGTGGATCCGCCTGCTGCCAGCGTCCCGTTGTACGAGACGTTGCGCGCGGAGATCTGACCGCTGGAGCCGGTGTAGGTGGCGTTCCAGCCACTGGTGATGGTCTGCCCGCCAGGAAGTGTGAACGCCAAAGTCCAACCGTTGATCGTTGATGTGCCACGGTTGGTGATGTGGATGCCGGTGGTGAACCCGTCGTTCCAGGAGTTCATCGTGTAGCCAACCTCGCAGGCACCGGACTGGCTCGGCGAGGGTGTGGGGGTCGGTGACGGCGTGGGGGTCGGTGACGGCGTGGGAGTCGGCGAGGGTGTGGGGGTCGGCGAGGGTGTGGGGGTCGGGGCCGTGGAGAAGGTGATGTTGGAGACGTAGGAGTTGATGTTCCAGCTCGCGTCCGCGTCGGTCGAACTGGTGACGGGTTTGCCCTGGACGGTGAAGTTGGTGAAATGTACACCGTTGATGTTCACGGTCGACGAACGACCGTGCAGGTTGACGACCTTCTTCACGTCGGAGGAGACGTTGGTGAAGTAGGCGTCGCGGATCGTCGCGGTGTTCTTCACGGTTCGCCAGGAAGGCGGCCGGTCCTCCTGCAGGTCGATCAGGCTGTCGGTGTTCTCCACCCTGATGTTCTCCCACCGGGTGTTCGAGACGACGGCCGTGTCGACCGCGTCGATCACCATCGAGCGTCCCGCCTTCACCACGTCGATGTCACGGAACGCGACCCCGTCCATCGACCGGCCTTCCGTCTTGGTGCCGATCTTCGCGCAGCCGGAATTGCTGTAGCAGACGACATGCTCGTGGACGACGTTCTTGGTGTCGATCGCACCGGCGGTGGTGTCCTCGTTCTTGGTCGCCATGTTGTCGTCACCGGTGTAGAGGAAGGCGTTGGACAACAGGCCGTTGGTCGACTCGTCGAAATCCACACCGTCGGTGTTGTTGTAACCGGTCGTGGGCCGGCAGTTGATCAGCTTGTAGTTCTTGATGGTGACCTTGTCGCTGCGGTAGACGAGCGTGTTCCAGTAGCTGGAGTCACGGACGATCGGGCCGTCGACCTCGATGTTCGAGCTCTGCTCGATCTTCAGCAACGCCAGATTCAGGCCCTGCGCCCGCAGCGACTTCCCGTTGCCGTCGATGACACCGCGGCCCAGCAGCTTCGCGTTGCTGACCTGGTACACCCGCAGGGAGGCATGCTGCATGCCCTCGATGTTCACCCCGCCGCTGCCGGTGTTGAAGTCCGCCTTGTTGTTCGAACCGTAGAGGACCGCACCGGCGGCCAGATACAACGTCATGTTGCTTTTCAGCCAGAGCTCGCCGACCAGGTACTTGCCCGCCGGCACGTACAGGATATTGCGGGTCGCTCCCGACGCGGCGTTGATGGCACTTTGGATCTTGGCCGTGACGAGTGTCCCCCCGGTGTTGTCGACCCCGTAGTCAGCCAGGCTCTTGACGTTGGCGTCCCCCAGGTGCGGCGGATCGGACTCGGGTGCGTCAATGAGGATGAACAGCAGCTCCGCGGAGTCGAACTGGACGATCAAGTAGTTCGGGCCGCTGTCGAAGGTGATGGTGTTGCCGCTTCTGGTGACCGCCAGCTTCCGGCTCCTGGGGCTGACGGTGTACGAGGTGAAGTTTTGGGCGACGGTGACGGAGAACCTGGCGGTGCCCGCTGCCGCCATCGAGCAGTGCGCGTAGTGCACCTGCATCTCGGGAGCGAACTTAGTCATCTTCTCGACGAACAGCGGGGAGCCATCCGCCGCGACGGTGTAGAGGGAACTCTTCGTGGCGCCCGGCAGCGTGGGATCGGCGACGCAGCCACCGGCTGCCAGCCCGGCCGAGTCGTCGCCGGCCGGGCCGGTCGCCGCAATAGCGCCGTACTCCGGCGCCACGAAGGCGGTCGCGCCGACGCCGACGCCGACGGCAAGCAGTGTGCTGATCAATAGCTTCGCCAGAGGTTTGATCTTCACAAAGATTCCTTTTCGTGCGGAGGGCATGGAGTGCTGCCGCTGCCGGTGTTGTCGGCGCTGGCAGCCAGATCAGCTGTGGGTCCACTTCTGGTTGTTGCCGCCGTGGCAGCTCCAGAGGATCACCCTGGTGCCGTTGGCGGTGCCGGCGGCGTTGGCGTCCAGGCACTTGCCGGACTGCACGCCGGTGATGCTGCCGTCGGTGTTGAGGGTCCACTGCTGGTTGGTCCCGCCGTTGCAGTCCCAGATGATGATCTGGGTGCCGTCGGCCGTCCCCTGGCCGGTGGCGTCCAGGCACTTGTTGCCGTAGACCCTGAGCTCCTTGGCGGAGGTCGGCGTCCACCGCTGGTTGGGTTGGCCGTTGCAGTCCCACAACTGCCCCTGCGCGCCGTTGGCCTGAGAGGCGCCGGCGACGTCCAGGCATCGGCCGGCGTTGACGTTGCGCAGTGAACCGGTCGTGACGGAAGGCGTCTTCATCGGCCCGTCGAAGGTCAGCTTCACCACGTACGCCAGCGCCGAGTACGGCCGGCTCGGCATGCCGATGTGCAGGCCGGAGGCGTCCTGGGTGCGGGTGGGCAGGTCGATGTAGGTGCCGGCGGTGCCGCCGATGAGTTCGGTCCTGCTCAGGTTGGACAGGTCCATCTTGCCGGCGGCCAGGGAGGCGAGGTTGAGGGTGGAGCCGGGCCAGCCGAGCACGGTGGCGTACAGGGTGGTGTTGTCCTTGCTGCGGGTGTAGCGGATGTCCTGCGCCGTGCCTGCCCGGGGCTCGACGAAGCTGCCGCCGCCCATCTTGGTGGGGCCTTCGCCGTATGTGGTCCAGGCGCGGGTGGAGTAGAGCGACTCGCCGTTGCGCTTCAGGTAGGCGCCGATGGCATTGAGCAGGTCCTTTTGCGGCTGCGGGACCGAGCCGTCGGCTCTGGGCGAGATGTTCAGCAGCATGTTGCCGTTCTTGCTGACCCGGTCGATCAGCGCATGGAGCAGCGCGGCCGAGCTGTAGTAGGAGATTCCGTCGGTGTAGGACCAGGACGGGTTGCTGACGGCGTCGTCGGTCAGCCAGTAGGGGGAGCGGATGTCGGCGGGGCCGCCGCGCTCGTAGTCGAAGACCTCGCCGTTGGTGTTGAAACCGTCCTTGTAGGCGGCGACGACCTCTTTGCCCCAGGCGTTGGCCTGGTTGTAGTAGTAGGACAGGAAGTTGAGCCGCTTGGCCTCGTCGACGAGGTAGAGGCCGCCGTCCTGCCAGATCATGTCCGGCTGGTACTTGTCGATGACCTCTTTCAGCTTGTCGTACCACAGCTGCTGCTCCTGGGCGTTGCCCAGTTGCCCGTACAGCTTCTTCAGCGTGGTGGTCGGCTGGGCGGGCACGTGGTCGTAGTAGCCGGTGAAGTTGTACAGGTGGTGCATGGTGACCAGGAACTTCAGGTTCTTGGACCGGATCGCGTCGGCGAACAGCCGGACCAGGTCGAGCTTGGGACCGCGGTCGACGGAGTTCCATTCGTTGACCTGGCTGTCCCACATGGAGAAGCCGTCGTGGTGCTCGGCGACCGGCCCGGCGAACTTGGCGCCGGAGTCGGCTACCAGTTGCGCCCACTCGTTGGGGTCGAAGGCGCCGCCCTGTGACTTGAGCTTCGGCGCGAACTGGACGAAGTTGCCCGCCTTGTCGCGGGCGCCGTCGATGAAGTTGTTGTACGGCCACGTCGAGGGGTCGCCGTAGACGCTCTTGTGGTGGTTGTTCTCGTTCGAGCCGTTGATGTACATGGTGCGGGGGTACCACTCGGTGCCGTACTCAGGCGTGGCGAAGGCACCCCAGTGCCAGTAGATGCCGAACTTCGCGTCCTGGAACCATTCCGGAGCGGCCGGATGCTGGTCCACCGACGCCCATGTGGGCTCGTAGACGGCGGGAGCGGCTTCGGCCGTGCCCGCCGCGGAGGGAATCGTGAGCACGGCCCCGGTGAGCAGAGCGGTGCAGGCCAGAGCGGTCCGTCTGCGCAGCCGCGACAGTCTGACGGGAGACATGTCGGCTCCTTGTGATTGAAGTCATCGCATCGATTCGATCGGTGCCGCGCTCACACGCCTGCGGCGGCTGGTGCACCGCCTGAACAGGCGGTGCACCGGACGGCGTTCCGCGCCCGATCGCACAGGCGGTCAGAGCTCCGGCTTCAGCCCGACAGCGAGATGACAGCCGGAGAACTCGCTCGCCGCGAGAGCCGTCCCCGTGCCGGCGCGGAATCCCGGCGGGTTCGGCGGGTGCCGTGCCCGAATGACCACGGCACCCGCGCGTGCGGATCGTCAGCTGGTGCCGCCGGTCACGGTGGTGCCGGATTTGGTGATGAAGTACGTGAGCTGTCTTCCACTCCAGAAGTGGAAGGTGAGGGCGACGCGGCCGTCGTTGACCTCCGCGAAGAACTCCGGCTTCAGGATGATGGTGCCGGCGGTGTAGTCGGGCTGGAAGCTCGACCAGAACTCCTTGTAAGTGGTCCAGTTGGCCGGTCCGGCGGCGCTGCCGTCGGCGTACCTGGCCTCCATCGTGGCGAGCTGGTCGCCGCGGAACTGGGTGGGGATCGCGAACGAGGCCGTTGTCCCGGTGGCTGCGGACTGAGTCGGCGGGTCGGAGGAGATGATGCTGATCTGCCAGGGCGCGCCTCGGGAGAACAGGGCCTCTATCGTGGCGTTCACCCCGTACGCCCGATTTCCGGCGAGCCGGGTGAGGGCGCTCGACGTGAGCGTCAGCGTCGTGCCGGACACGGTGTAGTCGGTGCCCTGGCGGAGGGCGGTGGTGCCCTGGCGCATTCCCTGGAACGTGGTGCCGTTGAGGTTGAGCGTGAGCGTTCTGCTGGGGATCGTGCCACTGCGGGGCAGGTACACCTGATCGGAGGAGGCGGTGGCGGAGCGGGTGGTCCAGCTCGCCTTCATCATGTCGAACACCCCCTGGTCCCGCCAGCGCAGCTCGTTGCGGTTCAGGAACGAGCCCGCGTCCCAGAGCATGGTGGTGAGGCCGCGCGTGCGGGCGTGGTAGCCCACGGCTTCGATGAACTTCAGGAATTCGCCCCGCTCGATGATTCCTGGGCGGGTGTAGTCGTAGCTGAGGAGCGCCCACTCCCCGATGATCACTGGGATGCCGCGGGAGACGAACGTGTTGCGCACCCGGTCGAAGCCGCTGATCAGGTCCTGCTCGACGTTGCTGTCGTACTTGGTGCCGCCGGCGATGTTCACGCTGAACGGCCACCAGCCGTAGAAGTGGACCGTCGCGGCGAGGTTGGGGTCGTGCAGGCTGGTGAAGGTTCCGGCAAGCGCGTCCAGGCGGGCCTGCTCACTGCTGGTGTAGAGCGCGGGCAGCACCAGGACACGGGTGGCGTTGCCTCCGCCCGACTGGCGCACCACGTGGACGAACTCGGTGTTGAGCGTGTTCAGCACCTGGTCGCTCTGGTCGTCACCGGAGGTGCCGGCGAACTGCGGTTCGTTGATGCTCTCGAACAGCAGCTTCGGTGAGTGGTCGCGGAAGGCGCCGGCGATCTGGCGCCACAGCGCGTCGAAGCGGTTCCGCACCGTTGTGGTGTCGGTGGGGTAGGTGTTGATCCACTGCCAGGAGTCGTGGTGCAGGTTGATCAGCACGTAGAAGCCCTCGGCCAGGGACCAGTCGACGACCTGGCGGACGCGGCTCAGCCAGGCGGAGTCGAGGGTGTAGTCGGGCGCGGGCCCGTGGTGGTTGCTCCAGGTGATCGGGATCCGGATGCTCTTGTACCCCTGGGACCGCACCTGGTGCAGCATGGCCTGCGTGGTGAGCGGATTGCCCCACGCCGTCTCGTCCGGGATGGCGTCGAACGTATTGCCCAGATTCCAGCCGGGTTGCATGGCGGCCACGGTGGCCATCGCGCCACCCGGCTGCGGCGACGGTGACGGACTCGGCGACGGGCTTACCGAAGGTGACGGCGAAGGTGACGGGCTGGGCGACGGCGAAGGGCTGGGCGACGGCGAGGGGCTCGCCACTCCGCCGGTGCACCTGACCCCGTTCAGTGTGAAGAACGCCGGTGCGGTGTTGGCGCCGGACCACGACCCGTTGAAGCCGAACGAGACCGTCGCGTTGGTGGCGATGGCCGCATTCCAGCTGACGTTCGCCGCGGTGACCTGCGCTCCGGAGGAGGTGACCGTCGCGTTCCACGCCTGGGTGACCTGCTGGCCGGAGGGGAAGGTCCACGCGAGCTTCCAGCCGTTGATGGGATCACCCAGGTTGTCGACGCTGACATTCGCGGTGAATCCGCCCGGCCACTGTGATGAGACGGTGTAGGTGACGCCGCAGCCCGCGGCGGCGTTCGCGCTCACGGCCGTCAACATCCCCGTCGGCACGAGCGCGGTCAGCGCGGCGAGGACCGCGCCGATCCGCAGGCGGACCCTCCATGAGCTGTGCGGTTTCATTGCTCTCCCTCGATGGTGTCAGCCTTCAACGGCGCCGATCAGCAGTTCCTCGGTGAGGGGCGGACGGCTCCAACCGCCGAACCACCTTGAGCGAAGAAAGTTTCTGGCCGAACGTCCAGAAACATAAAGTAGGTGTCGACCATGCCTCCGTCCATCTGCCATCGGCGCCGTCGACCTATGCGAGCGACCCGGAAACCGGGATCCCTCACCTTCGTCGACCGGACAACTCGATGACCATTGCTTTTGTGGTCGATGCCTGCTTGGGGCGGTCGGATGTTCAGAAAGTTCTGTGCTGCGTTTGCCTGAACATTTCAAAGCCTGTGCGACGCATGACGGTCGCCCCGCGTCCCGTCTCGCCCCAGGCCGGCCGACCGGGGTCGATCCCCGACCTGAACGCACAAGATTCCGTCGCGGGCGACGGGTTATCCTTGCGCCGTGAATGGGCCTCCGCGCGGTGCTGACCGCGGGGGCGATGATGAAAGGGGCCAGGTTGTCCTACGCCGAGTCAGGCGAACCTGTCAGCGACCCGGAGCACCCGAAAGGCGACCCGACCCGCCCCGTGACCATCTCCTACATCGCGGAGACGGCCGGAGTCTCGATCCCGACCGTGTCCAAGGTCATCAACGGCCGTCCCGGCGTGGCCGCCGACACTCGCGCCCGTGTCGAGGCGCTGATCAGCGAGTACGGCTACCGCAAGACCAATCGCAGGAACGTGATGGAGCTCGTCTTCGGTGAGCTTGAGGACATGTGGGGCATGGAGATCATCCGCGGCGTCGAGCGGGTGGCCCGTGAACAGCGCGTCGGAGTCGTGCTGACGGAGTTCGGGCCGCCGCAGGACCTGGTGGGGCATCCGATCGGCGACACGCTGGCCCGTCGCCCGGCCTGTGTCGTCACGGTCGCCCAACTGTCGCAGGAGCAGCGTGACGAGTTGCGGGCCAAGGACATCCCCTTCGTGGTCTTCGACCCCACTGTCGAACTGCCGGACGGCGTCCCGTACGTCGGCGCGACCAACTGGGCGGGAGGCCGGTCGGCGACCCGCCATCTCATCCAACTGGGACACCGCCGCATAGCGATGATCGCCGGGCATGACCGGATTTTGTGTTGCCGGGCCCGGTTGGACGGCTATCGCGCGGCCCTTGAGGCCGCGGGCCTGTCCGTGGACCCCGACCTCGTCGTACGCGCCGAGCTGACCACACAGGGCGGACGTGTCGCCGCGCTCGGCCTGCTGAGCGGCCCTGAACGACCTACGGCGATCTTCGCCTGCAACGACCTGCAGGCGCTCGGCGTCTACCAGGCCGCCCGGGAGCTGGGGCTGCGGATACCGGCGGACGTGAGCGTGGTGGGTTTCGACGACCTGCCCGTCGCCGCGCTCGTCGATCCTCCGCTGACCACCGTCCACCAGCCGCTCACCGAGATGGCCGCCGCCGCCACCGAGATGGCGCTCGCCCTGGGGCGTGGTGAGGAGACGCCACAGATCGGCCTCGAGCTGGCCACGACCCTGACGGTTCGAGAGAGCACCTCCTCGCCGGCCGATCAGTGACCGCGGGGCCGACGGGAAGCATGTCGAGGTCGGCGTCGCGGACCGCGAACCATCCCCGCGCGGGGATGTTCCGGTCGGCCAGGACATCGGCGGCGAGATCCAGCGGGTCGCCCCCGCGCCCGCGGGGATGTTCCCCCATGGCGCTTGTGGCGCCACCGGTTCGTCGAGTCGCCCTCGCGCCTGAGGGGATGTTCCCCCGATGCCCCAGCCCACATCGGCCGGGCGCGGGTCGCCCTGGGGTGGAGGTAGGTGCACCTCGGCTGGGTATCTAAGCGGGTTCTCGTGACACGGCCACGGGATCCAACATCATGACCATGAACATCTCGAAGACTGGCCGCAGGGTCCTGACCCTGATATCGGCGGCGATGTCATGCTTGGTGATGGGTGTGCCCGCGCAGGCGGACACCGCGAGAACGACCGAAGGCGCCGTCGTCAGGACCGACGCGGGCGCGGTGCGCGGCACCGTCGCCGCCGATCACCGCCTCTTCCAGGGCATCCCCTTCGCCGCGCCGCCGGTCGGCGCGTTACGGTGGGCGCCGCCGCGTCCGGCCAAGCCGTGGCGGGGGGTACGCGACGCCGCCCGGCCGGGGAACCGCTGCGCGCAGAACGCCGACGCCATCTCCGGGCTGCCCGGCAGCGCCTCCGAGGACTGCCTCTACCTCAATGTCACCACGCCGCGAAGCTCGCGGGGCCTCCGGCCGGTCATGGTCTGGGTGCACGGGGGCGGGTTCACCGGCGGCTCCGGCAGCGACTACGACGAGCGGCGCCTGGCCGTCCAGGGTGACGTCGTGGTCGTCACGATCAACTACCGGCTGGGCGCCTTCGGGTTCTTCGGGTACCCGGGGCTGGCCGGCTCGGGCGCCTTCGGGCTGATGGACCAGCAGGCGGCGCTGCGCTGGGTACGCCGCAACGCGGCGGCGTTCGGCGGGGATCCCGGCCGGGTCACGCTGTTCGGCGAGTCCGCGGGAGGTGACAGCATGTGCGCCCAGCTCACTTCGCCGGCGGCGCGCGGGCTCTTCCACCGGATGGTGATCCAGAGCGGGTCCTGCACCGAGCTGAACGTGCCCGACGTGATCTTCCCCGGCGTGGGCGCCGAGTACGACACCTGGAAGCCGCGCGCGCTCGCCGAGAGCATCGGTTCCCGGGTGGCGCCCCAGCTCGGCTGCGCCGACCCGGCCACGGCTCTGGAATGCCTGCGCCGTGTCCCGGTGGCCGACCTGCTGGCGCCGCGACAGCCGCCGGTGTTCTGGAGCCCGGCGTACGGCACGCCCACGCTTCCCGCCCATCCCGCGCGGGCACTGCGCGACGGCGCGTTCAACCGCGTACCGGTGCTGGCGGGGACGACCCGCGACGAGGGCGCCTTCTTCGCCGCCACTTACCCGCCTTTGGACGAGGCCGCCTACCGGGGCCTGCTCGCGTTCTCCTTCGGCGGCGACGCCGAACGGGTGGCCGAGCTCTACCCGGCGGGAACGTCACCACGTCAGGCCTTGGGTTCGGTGATGACCGACCGCGGCTACGCCTGCCCGAACCGGCGCAACGACCAGGTGCTCGCCCGCTGGGTGCCGGTCTACGGGTACGAGTTCGCCGACCGTGACGCCCCACAGTCGTTCCGGTTCCCGCAGCCGCCGGACTTCCCGCTCGGGGCCTACCACGCCTCGGAGTTGCCCTACCTGCACGACATCGTGGGCCTGGACATCACCCTGGGGCCTGACCAGCGACGGCTGGCGGACACGATGATCGGCTACTGGAGCCGCTTCGCCGCCGCGGGTAAGCCGGACGCCGTCTGGCCGCGGGTGCCGCTGGTGCGGTCACTCGAACCGGGCGGCGTACGCACCGCCGACCTGAACACCCGGCACAACTGCGACTTCTGGGATTCCCTGCTCTGATCCGGCGGCTGGTATTGAAGTACCGCCGTACACCGGCGACGGCCGCACGCCGCACCGCTATGACCCGGCACGGGCATACTTCCCTGGCATCCGCTGGTCAACCAGGGACGACGGCCCGCCCCGCGACCAGCCGGCCAAGACGGGGAAGGTCATCACGCGTCCGTCACCGCCGCAGGGTTCAACCTGCGGCGGATCCGCTGTCCCCCGGTGCCGGGCGCACAGCACGAGGTCGGCACCGGGGGCGTGCGGGGCGCACCGCGGATCCGCGGTCAGGTCGGGACGGGTGTCAGACGGCCGTGCGCGACCACTGCTGGTTGGCGCCGGTGTTGCAGGAATACTGCTTGATGATCACGCCGTCCGCGGTCGACGCGGCCGGTACGTCCACGCATTTGCCGCTGTGCCGTGCGCGGAGCTGGAAGTAGCCGCCGTTGGTGACCATCTGGAACTGCTGGTTGGCGCCGGTGCCGCAGGTGTACTGGATGAGTTCCGCGCCGTCGGCGGTCGAGGCGCCCGTCACGTCGAGGCACTTCCCGCTGTGGCGGCTGATGATGCGCCAGTAGCCGCTGCCGGCGTCCTGGAACCTCCACTGCTGCCACGCGTTGCCGTTGTAGGTGTACTGGTCGACGCGCGCGTTGTTGTTGGTGCTCGCTTGTTGGACGTCCATGGTCTTGCCGCTGTGGCGCACGTCGATCCGGTAGAACGTCTCCGGATCCGGTGTGGGCGTGGGCGTGGGCGTGGGGGTGGGGGTGGGGGAGTCGCCGACGGTGTCGCCCCAGCCGTAGCGGATCCGGTCGGCGCCGGACTGGTTGCGAACGGTCAAGGTGAGGTTGGTGCCGCTGCCGCCCAGGGCGTACATCGAGTACCAGTCGTAGCCGATGGTCCCCGGCTTGCCGCCGAGAGCGGGCCAGTAGGTGCCGCCCATCTGGTTGTCCCGCATGACCTGGGCCATCGCGCGGATGTAGCGCACGAAGTTGTCGGTGCTGTTCGGGTCGCCGTAGTTGAGGCCGGTGGACATCGGCGCGCCGTACTCGGTCGCGACCGCGCGGGAGGCGCAGTTGCCCAGACGCGTCTGAATGTGGCTCCGGAAGGCGTCGTAGGTCATCGCGCCGTAGAAGAAGGCGTAGTAGTGGAAGGACAGCAGCGTCGAGTTGAAGCGGCTGTCGTTGCAGATGTCCCGCAGGTCCTGGCTGAAGCCGGTGCCGCCGATGAGCACCCGGCCGGGCGCCGCCGAGGTGTGAGTGCTGAGCCAGTTCGCCGCGACGTTGCGCCATTCCGCCGATGAGTAGCCGTGCGGCTCGTTCATCGGCTCGAAGTAGACGTTGCCGTTCGAGCCGTAGGTGTTGGTCACGCTGGACCACATCGTGTTCCACGCGGCGAGGTTCGTGATCCTGCCGCCGGAGGCGGCGCCGTCCTCCCAGTAGGCCAGGATGACCTTGAATCCACGTTCGGTGGCGGCGTCGATGGCGCCGCGGTAGGCGTTCCACCAGTTCGTGTTGGCCACGGTGTGCGTGTTGATGGGCAGCCGGACGGTGTTGACCCCCATGATGTATTCCATGTAGTCGTACAGCGAGTTGGCCTTGGCCCGTACCGTCGCGTTGCTGTCGGACTGGCTCAGGCCCTGTACGACCAGCGTGCCGGTGCTGAAGTTGTCGCCCAGCACGGCCCAGTTCATGCCGCGGAACTGGCCGGTGGAGGCATTGGCCGAAGGCGCGGAGACGAGGGCCGCCGCCGCGGTGAGCACGGCCACCACGAGGGCGATCAGCGACCGGCGTAACGGCCGGATGCTCCGCGACGGTCCTGATGTGTGACCATCAGACGCCATGATCAGTGCCATGAAATGTCCCATCACTAGATCCAGATCTCTGGGTCGAACCCTCACTCGCGCACGTCGTGTCGCTGACGTGCGTCCGGGCCGCGTCGTGCCGCGCCGATAGGTAAGGGATGGCGGCGGCCGCGCCGGCGGCCCGCGGCGGCCGGTGACGGCTCGGCTGGGGGGACTGCATCAGAGCTCCAACGGATGTCAGCGCTGATAGTCAGACGGCAGGGGCGGCGTGTCGGCGGGATCCGGGTTCGTGTCGAGGGGACGCCGAACGCGCGTCCTGTATCCACGGGGGAAGTGAAGGTCACATCGGCGTCACCGCAGTGTGAGCGATAACAACTGCGCGGTCAATCATCGGCCGCCCGGCTGTTCGGGAAAGCAAGGTGAAAAGCGTTCACCGGTGAAAATTTCAGCGGAGGCCTTCCGGTGCCGAAGCGGGATGATTCCGTATCTTGGGCAGGTGTCCGCGACCTCGGGGTGCCGCGACCGGCGACCGGCGTCTGTTGCCAGGGGTCTCTCCGCGTATTCGTTCTGTCGCGCCGCCCCGGCCGTCCGGGGAGAGGGGCTCGGTGGACGGGCGGTATGTGAACGTTAACAGCGTCGGGCCTGGCAAGCCGGCGTCCGTGCTCCCGTGAACGGGGCCTCCGTCCTCTCTCGTGATGGTCGCGCGCGATCCGGCGGCCGGCGGTAGCGTGAAGATCAGGAGGTGCGAGCGCCGACGTCGCTGGCGATCCTGATATGTCGGGCGCGAACTCGGAGGTGATCACGGTGCATCCGGTCTCATGACGGCCCCAGCCCGGGGCGTCACGGAGCCGAAAGGTGACCGTATGAGCAAGACCGACAAGACCCGGCCCTGGTGGGTGCGCATCGCCGACGCGCCGATGGTGACCTGCCGCGCCGTGCATGATCACCGGTTCGGGCCGTGCACCCTGCCCGACGAGGTCACCGCCGACAGCGTGGATCTGGACCACCGTACGGGCGGCTGTCACTGGCGGGCCGCCATCTACTTCTGGTGCTGTTACGGCGGCTACGACGGTAGCCGGGAGTGGAACCGCTTCCGGCGGCAGGAGCGTCGCCGCGACCGCCGCCGGGCACGCCGCGAACTGCGCGCCTACAACGGCGAAGACTGAGGGACCGCGGCCGGTCCGAGGCGTGGGCGGCGGTGGTGCCGTGCCCGGGGGTGAGGTGGGGGACCAGATTCCGACACACCCCGGGCACGGCGGCTCACGGCGATGGGCGGGCCTTGGCCGGCCATCGCGGCGGCTCTCACCGCTGACGGGTCAGTTGCGCAGGCTCCACTGCTGGTTGGACTGCCCGTTGCAGGACCACAGGATGAGCTTCGTGCCGTTGGCCGTGGCGGCCGCATTGGCGTCGAGGCACAGTCCTGACTGCACTCCGGTGATGGTGCCGCTCGAGTTGACGTTCCACTGCTGGTTGGTCTGGCCGTTGCAGTCCCAGATGATCACCTGGGTGCCGTTCGCGGTACCCTGACCATAGGCGTCCAGGCACTTGTTGCCGTACACCTGCAGCTGCTTGCCCGAGGTGTAGGTGAACCGCTGGTTGGTGGCGCTGCCGCAGTCCCAGATCTGAACCTGGGTGCCGTTGGTGGTGCTGCTGTTCGGTACGTCGACGCACCGGCTGGACTGGCCGCCGACGATCTGGACGCCCTGCTGCGGGTTGCCGCCGCCCGCCGGAGCGTAGCCCGCGGCGGTGATGTTGGCCTGCACGGCGTTCTCGGTGGCGGCCGTCGGGTAGCCGGAGGTCATCACGCCCTCGAAGAAGGTGCCGCGGGCGGAGACGCTGTTGTCGCCGCCGATGCCGAGCAGGATGGCGCCTTCCTTCTTCATCGGGTTGTAGCCGTTGGGGCGCCGTCCGTCGAAGTAGTTCGTCAGGCCGCCGGACTGCGCGTTGCCGCCCCGGATCGCCCAGTGGTTCGGCTCGCCCTTGACCATGGCCGTGACGAAACGGTGGTTGATCGACGGGAGGGTGTTGTGGCCCGCGTTCACCCCGGAGAACAGCCCCCACTCCAGGTCGGCCATGATCCAGGGGCCCGCTCCGTCCCCGTAGCCCCACTGCTTGTTGGCGCCGAAGTAGACGGTCTCCATGATGGCGGGGGCGTCGGCCTGGCCGTCCGTCTGCGCGTTGCCGTAGTCGAAGCAGCACCACTGGTTGTAGTGCGTGCCGTCGACGACGGCGTAGATGCCCTCCGGCTGGTCGCCCGTGGCCACACCGTTGGTGTTGTTGTTGCGGTAGCCGGTGCCGGGCTCCACGCGGACGCCGTAGGCCTTCTGGCCGCCGATGGTGATCGGCGCCGCGGTCGCGTTCGCGAGGTTGTCCCAGCCGCCCGCGGCGGGACCCTTCCAATAGCCGGGGGGCGCCTGGGTGAGGCGGTTGTTGCGGCCGGACTGGTCGTAGATGATCGTGATGAGACAGGTCGTGCCGGCGCAGAACGAGTCCTGGGTGGCGGCGTTGACGACCCCGCCCTCGCTGAGGACGCCGATGTCCCGGGTGGTGTTGTCGGACGAGCGCCTGACCTGGTACAGCGGCCCGTTGTAGGCGCCGTACAGCGCCCGGGTGGTGCTGTGCGCGGCCACGCACGGCGTGCCGCCCGCGGCGTAGATGTCACACGGCTGGGACGTCGCCGCCTGAGCCGTGCCGGAGCCCACGAGTCCGGCGGCGGCGAGCAGCAGACCGGTGCCCGTCAGGGCCGCCTTTCTCAGGTTTCGAAGAAGCATGGGGGGAGCCCTCTCTCGCTTTCTGTTAGCGCTAACATCACGCTGGCAGGCCGTGTTGCGTGCATTTTCGTCGGGAGTGGAAATGCTCGGCAGGCGAACCGCAAGATCGTTGTTAGCGCTAACAGCCGACCATAAGCCGGAGTTCCTCTTATTTCCGGTCAACCAGGGGTGTGGCCGCATCTCACAGCACTCAGCGGGACCCGTCAAGAGGCCGGGTCGGTCGTCTTCGCCGCTTTCCCCGGCCGCACCGGCTCTGACCAGGCCGGGTCGCACCGCCGGCAATTCCGTCCGGTGATGAAAGTTTCTCCGAAATGGCGTGATTCTGTCGGGCGGAGCTGGCTCGATGGCGGCGGCCGGCCCGCGACGATGGAGGCCGAGTGCGCCGGCGGCGGCGCCGGACCGGCCGGCTGGGCCGCGTACCAGGAATTCCGGCGGAACTCCCATGCCGGGTCCGGAGGGTTCTTGCGGCCTCACCCGCTGTCGCCGTACTGTCGGACCGGTGTCAGAGCACGTTCAAATCGCCAATATCGGAGCGCCTGAAAAGATATCCCGCCGCAGTGCTCATGCTTCCCCGGTGCGCCTCGTGGATCGGTTCTTCCGTGGTCGGAAAACGAAAGGAGTGCGAATGGCGGAAGCCGATCGAATCGGCGGCACAAGGCGCGAAGGGCAATGGTCCGTCGTGTTCACCGGTTATTCGGGCAGGTGGACGCGGTCCAAGTCGCGTACCGCAGAGTGATGGTGACTGACAGTCGCGAGACGCGATCGATTGCGCATTCCGGCGGGCTTTGCGAAACTGCCTGAGGGCAAGTGGTGACCCCGGTTATTCAGAGGTCGTTCCGAGCAGCGTCGATCAATGTGTCCCCTCAGCGAGGATGGGCAATGCGTGGAGCCTCGTAGCAGTACCGCGACGTCGACGGTCCCTTTCGCGTGCCGGGCTTTCTCGCCTGTCCGGAGCGAAATTTCGCCGTTCGCGCGTCGCCGTCTTGATTCGTTCTCGAAGGCTGGAGGTGTCGCGGTCGTGGCTGCCGTGATGCATTCAGGGCCACAGATATCGAGTCGGCCTGGTCGTCTTCTTTCGATGGACTGGAGATGTGATGCGCGTCGCCCTTCTCACCACGACCCAGCATGGTCACCTGAACCCGTATATTCCGGTGGTCAATGCGCTCCGAAAGGCCGGAAGCGAGGTTGAGCTGCTGCTGTTGTCCGCGGACGGCGGCGCGCTCGACGAACAGCGTCGCCAGGCCCTGGGCGCGACGCGGGTCCACTCGATCGGGAAGGTCGAGATGGCGCCGTGGAGCGGCGACCCGCTGAAGATCGGCCCGATGCTCCAGTCGTCGCCGGTGGCGGACCAGACGGCCGACGTGCTCCGCGCGACGGCCCCGGACTTCGCGCTCGTCGATTCGCTGCCGGTCACGGCGTCGGCCATGGTCGGCGCACAGGCGTCCGGCGTACCGTACGGGATGATCTGGGCCAACCTCGGCGGAGTGTGCCCGAGGGAGCACCGGCGAAATCGCTGGCCGTACGACGAGCAGGTCGGCGACTATCTGACCAGGCACGGCGTGCTGTGGTCGACCCGGACCCATTCGGCGCGTTCGCCGATCCTCAATCTGATGCCGACGATCCCCTCGCTCGTCGGGGACGACGCGGTCACCGACGACGGTGTCCAGCTGGTCGGGTTGCCGGGCGCGGCGGGGACCCGCGGCGACGAGGTGGCCTTCCCGCACCTCGATCGCATCGACCCCGGCCGCCCGGTGGTGTACGTCTCCTTCGGCACGATCTTCTACCGGCGGCCGGACCTGCTGCGCACGGTGATCATCGGGGCGGCGGCGACCGGCGCACAGGTGATCGCCGCGGTAGGCGATCTCGCCGAGGAGCTCGCACTGCCCGCCGAAGTGCTCACCGCCCCGTATGTGCCGCAACGTGAGGTGCTGGAGCGCGCCGACGTGTTCATCACGCATGGCGGATACAACTCCGTGGCGGAGTCGATTCGGGCGGCGACGCCGATGCTGGTGATCCCGCTGGCCGTGGACCAGCCCATCCAGGCGTACTTCGTGGGCAGCGCGGGCTTCGGCACGTCGTTGGAGCCGGCCGGCGTCACCGAGCGGCAGGTCGCCGACGCCGTCACCGACCTGCTCGATCCCGCCCGGGACTACCGGGCGCGGCTGCGCGCCGCGCAGCCGGAGTGCGGCGATTCCGCCGTGCGCACGGCCGAGCTGGTCATCGGCACGGTCGAGACGCTACAGCGAAAGCGAAAGGGGGAGCAGTGACGATCGAACTGCGGCGGCCGGTGGGCGACCGAATCGTGGTCGATGACCTCGAACGCCTCTCGTTCCAGGTGGATCGCCGCGCCTACACCGACGAGGACGTGGCCGCACAGGAGATGACCAGGATCTTCGATCGCTGTTGGCTGTACGTCGGGCACGAATCGGAGGTGCCCGAGCCGGGCCGCTACGTGTCACGCGACGTCGGCGGGCGCCCGGTGATCATGGCGCGCGGGTCCGACGGGGTGATCCGGGTGTTCGCGAACAGCTGCACGCACCGCGGTGCGCTGATCTGCTCGCAGCCGGCCGGGGAGGCCAGATCGTTCCGGTGCCCGTATCACGACTGGACGTTCTCCAACCAGGGTGACCTGGTCGGGGTCCCGCTCCCGGACGGGTACGGGCCGGGCTTCCGCAAGGCGGACTTCGGCCTGGCGCGGCACCGCAGTGACGGCTATCGCGGTTTCGTGTTCGTCACCTTCGATCCGGAGCAGCCGCGCACCCTGACCGAGTACCTGGCGGGCGCGACGGAGTACCTCGATCTGATCGACGACCAGTCCGAGGTCGGGATGGAGGTGATCCAGGGCGCGCAACTCCACGGGGCCAAGGCCAACTGGAAGCTCATGATGGAGAACAGCGTCGACATCTACCACTTCCGGGCCCTGCACAAGCGTTACGTCGGTTACATGGAGTCGCTGGGGTCGGTGCCGCCACGGCGGCGAGGCGGATTCGGCCGCGCCCTCGGCCTCGGGCACGGGGCCAACGAGCTGCCGCCGGCGGCGGCCCGCCCGCTCGCCTACTGGACGCCGATGTTCGGCGAAGAGGTCCGGCCGCGCATCGAGGCGACGGCCGCGCGGTTCGTCGAACGCTTCGGCCCCGAACGCGCCGAACGGATCACCGGCACCAATCGCGCGGTGCTGATCTTCCCCAACCTGATGATCATCGACGCGATCGCGATCACGATCCGCAAGATCGACCCGGTCGGCGCCGGCCAGATGGCCATCACCTCGGTCGCCCTGGCCCCCAAGGACGAGGACCCGGACATCCGGGAACTCCGCAAGAGTCACTATCTGACGTTCCTCGGCCCCGCCGGCTTCGCCACCCCCGACGACATCGAGATCGTCGAGTCGTGCCAGCGGGGTTATCTCAACCGCACGGTCCGCTACTCGGACCTGTCGCGCGGCATGAACAAGGAGGTCCCGGAGACGACCGACGAGCTTCCCGCCCGCGAGTTCTGGCGGCAGTGGGACCGGCTGATGCACGGCGACGACGGTCACCTCGACGTCGTTCACCGGGCCGAGATGCAGGGGGCAGAACCACGATGACCACCGAACTGACGGTCGACGAGGCGGCCCAGGTGCGATTATGGCACCGGGTCGGCCAGTTCCTCTTCCGCGAGGCGCGGCTGCTCGACGAGTGGCGCCTGCTCGAGTGGTACGACGAGATGCTGACCGACGACATCCGCTACTCGGTGCCCGCCACCGACGTCCGCGGCGAGAAGGCCGACGCGCTCGGGCTCATCGACGACGACGCCGCCCGGCTGCGCCAGCGGATCGAGCAGCTCCTCAGCGGCGAGGTGTGGTGCGAGAACCCTCGGTCGCGGACGAACCGGATGATCAGCAACGTGGAGGTCCTGACCGATCGGGGCACGCATCTCGACGTGGCGGCGAACGTCGTCGTGTACCGGTTCGGGCACGGGCGCTCTGACGCCTACGTCGGGAAATGCCGGTACGAGCTCGTCGTCGAGGGGGAGTCCTTCCGGGTCAGGAGACGGGTCGTGGTCCTCGACCACGAGACGTTGTACGAGCACGGAAAGCTCAGCATCATCCTGTGAGCGGACGGTGACGGCGGCCGGCTCCGGCAGCGTCCCACCCGTTGCCGCCGCCCGGCCGCGTCTCCCGCGCGAGGTCTACGTCCTGAGCGTCGTCGGTGGCTGCGTCATGCTGGGCCTGGGGCTGGTGGTCCCGGTGCTGCCGGTGTACGCGGCGACGTTCGGGGCCGGGCCTGTCCAGATCGGAGCGATCGTCGCTCTGTTCGCGTTCTTGCGGCTGGCCACCAGCCCGTTGTGCGGCCGGCTCGGGGTTCGGTTCGGCGAGCGGCGGGTGCTGATCGCCGGCCTGCTGCTCAGCGCGCTGTCCTCGGCCCTGATGGCGTTCGCCGGGTCCTACGGACAGCTGCTGGTGTTCCGCGGTCTCGGCGGCGTCGGCTCGGTGCTGTTCTCGGTGTCCGCGCTGGCGACCCTGCTCGCGGTCGCGCCGCCCGACCAGCGGGGCCGGGCCGGCGCCGTGTTCGAGACGGGCTTCGTGCTCGGCGGGATCTGCGGGCCGGCGCTGGGCGGGTTCCTCGCTTCCATCACCCTGTCCGCGCCGTTCCTGGTCTACGCCGGGCTGTTGCTGGCCGCCGCGGCGTTGACCCTGACGGTGCTCCGCGCCGGCGGAACCGCCGGCGCGGAGCGCGGCCGTGACGTGGCCGGGCTGCCGGAGCTGCTGCGGGATCGGCGCTACGTGGTGGCCTGCCTCGCGGCGCTGGCGCAGGGGTGGGTCCTGTTCGGCCTGCGCGGCGCACTGGTCCCCGCGGTGGTGGTGGCGTGGGGGCATGACGTGACGTGGGTCGGGTGGGCGTTCACGATCTCCACCGTCGTGCAGACGCTGCTGATCGTGCCGGCCGGCCGGGTCGTCGATCGCGCCGGCCGCCGGCCCGCCATGATCGCGGGCACGGGTGTGTCCGCGGTGGCGATCACGGCCCTGGTGTTCGTGGACGACTACGCCTGGCTGGTCGTCCTGCTCAGTGTGTACGCGGCGGGAACGGCGCTGCTCAACGCCGCGCCGGCCGCGCTGGTCGGTGACGTCGTCGCCGGCCGGGCCGGCAGCGGCGTCGCCGTGTTCTCGATGTGCATCGATGTCGGCGCCGTGGCCGGACCGGTCGTCGCCGGGCTCATCGCCGAGCGGGTGAGTGTTCCGGCCGCCTTCGGCAGCGGCGCCGCGCTGCTGGCCGTCGCCTTCGTGGCGTCGTGGACGTTGACAACCGTTGGCCACAACCAAGGAGTTGATCGATGAACGAGCCGTCTGACCGTCATGAGCGGGGTGAGGCCATGTTCAAGCAGGTCTTCGGCCGCGCGCCGCGCCCGGGTTCCCACCCGGAGTTCCTGCAGATCACCGTCGACCACCTGTTCGGCGAGATCTGGTCCCGCCCGCACCTGAGCGTCGAGGAGCGCGAACTGGTCGCGCTGACCGCGGTCGCGCTGGCGCGTACCGACTGGGAGCTGCGCGGCCACATCGGCGCCGCCCTGCACCTCGGGATGTCCCGGGAGAAGATCATCGAGGTCATCATCCAGCTCGCCTACTACGGCGGCTGGCCGGTCGCCAACAACGGGCTGCGCGTCGCCCAGGAGGTCTTCGCCGAGTTGGACGGCGCCACAGGGGAGGACGCGGACCATGACCGGTGAACCCGCTCCCCTCGACCCGGACGAGAAGGCCGACCTGTGGCGCCAGCGGTTCTTCGAGGCCCAGGCGGCCGCGGAGGAGTTCGTCCTGGGAGAGCACGGCGAGGAAGGCCTGACCGCGTGGATCCAGGCGAACTCCCGCATCACCGCGAAGCTGCTGCAGGCGCAGCGGCCCGCGGAGGTGTCCGCGACCGATCACTTCATGACCCGGCTGCAGCGTCAGCTGCTGCTGTACGACTCGGCCGTGACCACTGAGTCCCGGCCCTCGGGCACCGTCCTGCGCAACGCCGACTGCGGGATCCTGCGGTACCGCAAACAGGCCGCCCGCGCCGGCGTCGTGCTGACGTTCTCGTCACCGTGCGCGTACTGCCAGGAGCTGAACACCGCCATCGCCGCCCGCTACGTGGAACCGGACGTCACGGTGTCGTGCGAACAGCTCGGCGACGGATGCACCTGGCGCGCGGAATCCTCTCACGCTCCAGGAGAGGACGCGGCCGGGTCACCGCACCGCGGACGGGAGGGTGACTGAACCAACGGCAGCGCCGTACGGTCGCCGGCCGGTGACCGGCCGCCGTCGAGCGTCATGTCGAGCGTCATGCCGAGTTGCCGGCCCACGGCCACACACAGGTCGAACGCCGCGGTGCGGGTGAGGTCCTGGTGACCGTGCTGGCTGAAGCACGCCGACGCCACGTTCTTGTTCCGCAGGCGCAGGTACCACGGGAACAGCGATCCAAGGGCGGGCTCGGTCAGCATCGTGCGCGAATGCACGATCGTCCCCACCAGCAGGTTGCCGAACGGGCGCCGGCCGGCGTTCATGTAGCTCTTCAGGCGTTCCTGGAAGATCTTCAGCACCGCGGGCACGTTCCCCGCGTACACCGGCATGGCGAGCAGCATCCCCTGCGCGCCCTCGGCCAGATCGACGACATGCTCGAAGTCGTCGTCGAGCGTGCACCGGCCCACCTCGGGATCAAGGCAGGTGTCCTCGCCTTCGCACATCGCGATGCGATGGTCGATCAACCGGATGCGCTGGATCTCGGCGTCGCCGACCTCCCGGACGACGCCGGTGATCGCCGCGTCGAGCAACGCGTCGGTCAGCGACGGAAGACGCTTCTGTGTGCAGGATAACGCGACGATCTTCATGTGAAAGGGGCTCCCCTGTTCGCTCGGCGCCACCCAAGACCGGCCACCTGACGAGCCCTCGTGGCGGCCACACTGAGGCAGCCTCAACCTACCCATGATCGGACATCACCGAAAGGGCTGGAAAGCCCCGGGCACGCGCACGCGCCGCCGTCGGGCGCCCGGGGTTCCAGGCCGCCCGTGGCTACTCGGTCTCCTCCGGGCCGAGGTGGACCCGGCCGGTGTCGTCGACTCGCCAGCCGGGGTTGTGGCAGATCTCCCAGACCACACCGTTGGGGTCGGCGACATGGCCGTGGTAGCCGCCGAAGCCCGCCTGCTGCGGAGGCTTGACCAGCGTGCCGCCCGCCTCCACGGCGCGCCGTACGGTGGCGTCGACGTCGGCGGGGGCCGGCACGTTGTTCGACAGGGTGAGGCCTCCCAGCTCGCCGTCGGCCGCCGTGCCGTGCATGTCCGCGACGAACTTCTCGGCGTCGAACAGTCCCAGGACCATCCCAGGCGCCACCTGGAAGAAGATGATCTCGCCGGGCACGTCCAGGAGCGGCGTCCAGCCCAGGCCGCCGCGGTAGAAGGCGCGGGCGGCGTCGAGGTCGCGCGTCGACAAGGTGATGAAGTGAACCTGTTGCTCCATACCTTCAGCATGTCGGAAGAACGGGAAGGCCGTCTCGGCGAGGACCGAACGGCCGTTCCAGGGAACGGCCGCGGCGTCTCCGGTGGATCCTGCGGGCCCGCGGTCGCGCGCGAGCCGTCGACCGTTGCCGGCGGCGCCTTCGTCCAGGCGCCGCCGGCGTGGGTGTGGCAGGTCGTGCCGGCCGTCGCAGACCGTCAGACGCGGGCCCACTTCTGGCCGGAGGAGCCGTTGCAGGTCCAGATCTGCGCCTTCGTGCCGTTGCCGGTGCCGTTGTTGGCGAGGCTCAGGCACTTGCCGGCGCCGATGGCGGTGATGGTGCCGTCGCTGTTGAAGCGCCACTTCTGGTTGTTCTGGCCGTTGCAGTCCCAGATGATCACACTGGTCCCGTCGCCGGTGCCGGCGCCGTTGACGTCCAGGCACTTGTTGCCGTAGACCCGCAGCTCACTGGACGCGGTCGAGGTCCACCGCTGGTTGGTCTGACCGTGGCAGTCCCAGATCTGGGTGAGCGCGCCGTTGGACTGGGAGGCGCCGTTGACGTCCAGGCACCGGTTCGAGGCGGTGCCCCTGATCGTGCTCGTCGCCGGCGGGTTGCCCGTGGGCGTCACCGTGGGAGTCGGCGTGGGAGTCGGCGTCGGGGTGCCGCCTCCGAACTGCGTGAAGAAGCTCCACACCACCGGCCTGGTCCAGGAGTTCTCCCCGGGTTCGAGGTCGCCGGACTTCCCGTCCACCGGATTGGGGGTGTGACCCGCGTCGAACGCCGCCCATGCGACCGGGTACCCCGCCCGGCATCCCGAGTAGTACGTGACGATGTGCGTCAGGCTGCCCTGTGCCGGCTCCGGGGGGTTCTGCGCCGTGCAGCCGTTGTTCCGGACGAACCTGTCGCGCAGCGACCGGCCCGTGGAGATGTTGAGCACCGGGTCCCTGAGGCCGTGCAGCCCGATGTACGCGACGGGCTCGGTGCCGCCGCTGCACCCGCTGAGCTGCCCGCCGGAGTAGACCGCCACCGCGCGGAAGACCGTCGCCCGGTTGCACGCGAGCGAGAAGCTCATGCCGCCGCCGTAGCTGAAGCCCATGGCGAAGCGCAGCGAGGTGTCGACGCACAGGTCCGACTCGATCCGCCGGAGCATGTCGTCGACGAAGGTGGTGTCCTCGCCGCCGGAGTTGGCCCAGCCGTTGTTGATGCCCTGAGGCGCGACGAAGATGGAGGTGTTGTTCGACAACGCCCGGAGCCCGTAGTACGACCACGGATACCCGCTCGTCCCGCCCGAGTCGACGTCGTTGGCGGTGCCGCCGTTCCAGTGGAATCCGAAGATCAGCCGGTAGGGAGTGTTGTTGTTGTAGTTGTCCGGGATCCGCAGGATGTAGCTGCGGTTCTTCCCGCTGCTCGTGATCGACTGCGTGCCGCTTCTCAGCGTCGGAGTCTTGCCGCAACCCGCGGTGGCGTCGAGAGCGCTCCGCCCGGTGGACGATGTGCTCGCACTGTTTCCCAGCGCCGTCTGCGCCGGCGCGGTGAGGACGAGCAGTGCCGCGGCCGCGATGGCGGTGAAGAGGGACCTATTCCTCGACATCACGCGAATTCCTTTGCCGTTGTCATGATGGCGCACGTAACAGGGAAAGCCATTTCCTCCACCTTTCCGGTGGTGCGGGCGTTGGATGGTCGGGCGACGGTGCAGCGGAGCACATATGACCGTGACGACGCCTGTCAAGGCTCGGCCCCGCGGGCGTCGCGGGCCCTTTCGGCGCGGCGACCCGTCGCTGCCGCGTGTGGCCAGGGCGAGCGACTCCGGCGGCCGCCGTCGCGCCGCCGTGAAACTTTCAGCGTCCGGTCGTCGAATCGTTTCGGCCACGGACGGTACGCGGCGGCGACGCCCTGTGCGCCGTGGAGGCGTCCCTTCTTCCGCTCCCGGGAAAGGAGGCGTCGCGCGTCCTTATCGCCCCCCGGACGCCGAGAAATCGGGTCATGAGTATGAAACATTCGGCGCGCGTCATCCGGGACCGGCCATTTCTCCCGCGCGGCGGATCGGAATCTCCGCTGATCAATGCGGCGATGACGCCGGCAATTGCCGATGCGCCGATGTGCGCGTTCCCGGATAAGCCCGCTTAAGGTCTTGACGAGCCTCGCCGTGCGGAACGTAATGGGTACCCAAGCACCGGGAGACCGCGTTTGGACCGCCTCGGACGGGTGCGCCGGCGCGCGAGCGACCATGACGCCGTACGGCGGTGGCGCCGGCCGCCTGTCCTCCTGCGTCGAGAGGAGCGCCCGTGACCGGGTTCTCACGTCGTGTCGTGTCCCGCCGGCGCCGCGGTACCGCGTCAGGGACGAGAGCGTGGTGGCGGCTCTGCGTCGCGGTCGCGATGGCGCTCGGCACGGCCGTGGTCCTGCCGCGGCCCGCGGACGCCGCGACGATCGACACGACGGCGTACTACCAGGTCGTGTCGCGGCTCAGCGGCAAGGCGCTCGCGGTGCAGGACGGCTCGGCCGCCGACCAGGCGCAGATCGTGCAGTACACCACGGGGACGGCGGCCGGCCAGCAGTGGCAGTTCGTCGACTCCGGCGGCGGCTACTACCGGCTCAGGGCCCGTCACAGCGGCAAGGTCGTCGACGTCGCCGCCCGCTCGACCGCCGACGGGGCGAAGGTCATCCAGTACACCGACAACAACGGCGTCAACCAGCAGTTCAGGCCGGTCGACACCGATTCCGGCTTCGTCAAGCTCGTCAACCGCAACAGCGGCAAGGTGCTGGACGTCTACGGCCGGTCCACCGCCGAGGGGGCGGTGATCTCGCAGTACACCGACAACAACGGCGCCAACCAGCAGTGGCGCCTGGTGCGCGTCGACGCCTCCACCGCGCACAACCCCGCGCTGCCCGGCTACAACGCCGACCCGCAGGTGCGGTACCTCGCCGGGCAGTACTGGATCTACCCCACGAGCGACGGCTACGCCGACTGGGGCTCCACGAAGTTCAAGGCGTACTCCTCTCCCGACCTGGTGAGCTGGACCGACCATGGCGTGGTGCTGGACCTGGCGAACGTGAGCTGGTGCCACGCCAGGGCGTGGGCGCCGACCATCGCCTACCGCGACGGCACGTACTGGCTCTACTTCAGCGCCTGTCAGCAGATCGGCGTGGCCAGGTCCACCAGCCCGTCGGGGCCGTTCACCGACGCGCTCGGCCGCCCGCTGGTCAGCACCGGCCAGTACGGCGAGCAGGAGATCGACCCGGACGTCTTCATCGACGACGACGGAACCGCGTACCTGTACTTCGGCTCGGGGAACGCCGAGGTGGCCAGGCTGAGCGCGAGCATGACGGCGTTCGCGACCGCTCCCACGCGGATCACGCCGGCGAGCTTCCGCGAGGCGTCCAACGTGTTCAAGCGCGACGGCACCTATTACCTCATGTACTCGGAGAACGACACCCGCAGCGAGGACTACCGCGTCGACTACGCCACCTCGTCGTCCCCGCTGGGGCCGTTCACCAAGGCGGCGGGCAGCCCCGTGCTCGCCAAGGACACCACGGCGGGAATCCTCGGCACGGGCCACAGTTCGGTGGTCAAGGTCCCCGGCCGTGACGAGTGGTACATCGCCTACCACCGCTTCCGCATTCCCGGCGGCGACGGCACCCACCGCGAGGTGTGCATCGACGCGATGACCTTCGCCGCCGACGGATCGATCAACAAGATCCGCCCCACCCTCACGGGGATCGCCCCGGTCGCTCCGTGACCCTCCCCGCCTGGGGGGGGGGGGGGGGGGGGGGGGGAGGGGGGGGGGGGGGTGTGGGTGCCCAGGGGGTGAGAGGGGGGAGGTGGGGTGGGG
>NZ_JBVJHR010000039.1:0-23940 GCF_055586705.1 Sphaerisporangium sp. NPDC049457
CCCCCCCCCCCCCCCCCCCCCCCCCCCCCCCCCCCCCCCCCCCCCCCCCCCCCCCCCCCCCCCCCCCCCCCCCCCCCCCCCCCCCCCCCCCCCACGACGGAAGGACAACCCATGCTGCGACATCCGACCAGCGGCGAGCCCGCGCACACCACCGAGCGCGCCCGCGGCACCTCCATGCCGCGACGCCTGACGCTCGCCATGCTGGCGGTCGCCACCGCGGCCGCCGCCGTGGTCACCGCGGTGCCCGCCCAGGCGGCGGCCTTCAAGGTGCTCGTGTTCTCCAAGACCGCCGGTTTCCGGCACGACTCCATCGGCGTCGGCACCCAGGCCATCCGTGACCTGGGTTCCGCCAACGACTTCTCGGTGGACAGCACCGAGGACGCCGGCGCCTTCACCACGGGCAACCTCGCGCAGTACAAGGCCGTGATCTTCCTCAGCACCACCGGGGACGTGCTGAACTCCTCCCAGCAGTCGGCGTTCCAGTCCTACGTCGACGGCGGCGGCGGATACGTGGGCGTGCACGCCGCCGCCGACACCGAGTACGACTGGCCCTACTACGGTCAGCTCGTCGGCGCCTGGTTCAACAACCACCCGGCGATCCAGCAGGCGACCGTGCGCACCGAGGACCGCGCGCACGCGGCCACCGCCCATCTGGGTCCGACGTGGTCGCGCAGCGACGAGTGGTACAACTACCGCGCCAACCCCCGCCCGAACGTGCACGTCCTGCAGACGCTGGACGAGTCGAGCTACAGCGGCGGCAACATGGGCGACCACCCCATCACCTGGTGCCACCCGCAGTCCGGCGGCCGATCGTTCTACACCGGCCTCGGCCACAGCCAGGCGTCGTACTCCGAGTCCGGCTTCCGCACCCTGCTGCTCGGCGGGATCCGCTACGCCGCCGGAGTCGCGAAGGCCGACTGCCGTCCGGAGACCGGCTACACCGCGATCTACAACGGCTCCACCAACGGCTGGACCCAGGCCGGTCCCGGGTCGTTCACCAACTCCGACGCCACGCTGACCTCCCAGGGCGGCATGGGCATGCTCTGGTACAGCGCCAAGGAGTACGGCTCCTACTCCCTCAAGCTCGACTGGAAGCTGACCGGCGACTCCAACTCCGGAGTGATCGTCGGCTTCCCCCCCACCACCGACCCCCAGACCGCACTGGACACCGGCTACGAGGTCCAGATCGACGCCACCGACGCCGACGACAAGACCACCGGCGCCATCTACGGGGTCAAGTCCGCCGACATCGCCGCGCGCGACGCGGCGCTGAACCCGCCCGGTCAGTGGAACACCTTCGAGCTGCTGGTCGAGGGGGAGCGCCTCCAGGTGTTCCTCAACGGCGTGAAGATCAACGACTTCACCAACACCAACTCGGCCCGTTCCCTGCAGCAGGGCTACATCGGCATCCAGAACCACGGCAGCGGCAACACGGTCGCCTACCGCAACATCCGCGTCAAGGAACTGAGCGGTCCCAACCCCACCCCGACGCCCACCCCGACCCCGACCCCGACCCCGACCCCGACGCCCACCCCCAGCACCACCACCGCGATCCGGGGAGTGGCCTCGAACCGGTGCCTGGACATCAGCGGCGCCTCGCAGTCCAACGGCGCGGTGGCGCAGATCTGGGACTGCCACGGTCAGACCAACCAGCGGTGGACCTCGACCGCGTCCAGTGAGCTGCGGGTCTACGGCAACAAGTGCCTGGACGTCAACGGCGCCGGCACCGGCGACGGGACCAGTGTGATCATCTGGGACTGCAACGGCCAGAACAACCAGAAGTGGCGCTTCAACAGCGACGGCACCATCACCGCCATCGGCGCCGGCAAGTGCCTGAGCCTCGCCAACAACGGCACCGGCAACGGCACCAGGGCGCAGATCTGGACCTGCAACGGCTCCTCCGGCCAGAAGTGGGCCCGGGTCTGACCCGGTCGTCTTCACCACGGCGGAGGACACCGCTCCCGGTGTCCTCCGCCGGCTCCCATCCGTTCTTCTAGGAGAGCTCATGCCCCGATCCGCGTCATACGCGGTGCGCACACCCCCCGTCGCGGACGGTCCCACAGCCGTGCGAACGTGCCCGGCACCCGTCCCGGCCGGCGCCGGCGTATGGCACGCGGGGCGGGCCGCGTGCTGAAGATGACCGGCATCGGCAAGAGCTTCCTGGGCGTCCGGGTCCTGCGGGACGTGGACCTGGAGGCGGCCGCCGGAGAGGTGCACGCCGTGGTGGGGGAGAACGGCGCAGGCAAGTCCACGCTCATGAAGATCCTCGCCGGCGTGCACAGCCCGGACGAAGGGACGATCGAGATCGACGGCCGGCGCGTGTCGTTCGGGCACCCGGTCGAGGCGCAGCGGTCCGGAGTGGCGATCATCCATCAGGAGTTCACCCTCTTGCCGGAGCGGACGGTCGCGGAGAACGTGTTCCTCGGCCGGGAACCGGGCCGGTGGGGGCTGGTCGACCGGGCGGCGATGGAGTCGGCGACCGGTGAGCTGCTGCGTTCGCTCGGAGAGGAGTCGTTCGGCCCGCGCGACCTCGTCCGGCGGCTCTCGGTCGCGCGGCAGCAGGTCGTCGAGATCGCCAAGGCGCTGTCGCTGAACGCGCGCATCGTGGTGATGGACGAGCCGACCGCCGCCCTGGCCGACCACGAGGTCGAGCTGCTCTACACACTGGTGCGGCGGCTCGCCTCGCGCGGCATCGCGGTGCTGTACATCTCGCACCGGCTCCGCGAGATCTTCGAACTCGCCGACCGGATCACCGTGCTCAAGGACGGCGCCCGGGTCGCCACCGCGGCCGCGTCCACCCTGGACACCGCCGCCCTGATCCGCATGATGGTCGGACGGGAACTGGACTCCTACTTCCCGCCCCGGGCCGCGGAACCACCCGGCGAGGTGCTGCTGAGCGTGCGCGGCGGCGGCAACGCCAGGCTGCGCGGCATCGACCTCGACCTGCGGGCGGGAGAGATCGTCGGCCTGGGCGGGCTGCAGGGCTCGGGCCGCACCGAACTGGCCAAGGCGCTGTTCGGCGCCGAGCCGTTCACCACCGGCGAGATGACCCCCTGCCGCCCCCGCACGCCCCGCGAGGGCATCGCGGCCGGCATCGGGCTGGTCACCGAGGACCGCAAGGCGGAAGGACTGCTCCTCGGTCAGCAGGTGCGCGACAACGCCCTGCTGGTCGCCCGCGCCACCGGGGGGCGCCCGGCGGGAGTCGACCGGCTGCTGGAACGCGTACGGCTCAGCCCGCCCCGCCCCACGCAGGAGGTCCGGCTGCTGTCCGGCGGCAACCAGCAGAAGGTCGTGCTGGCCAAGTGGATGGCGGTCGCGCCGCGCGTCCTGCTGTTCGACGAGCCGACCCGCGGCGTCGACGTCGGCGCCAAGGCCGCCATCCACGATCTGATGCGCGAACTCGCGCGCGGCGGCATGGCGATCCTCATGATCTCCTCCGAGCTCCCCGAGCTGATCGGGATGAGCGACCGCATCGTGGTGCTCCGCGAGGGCCGCGTCACCGGGGAACTGCCGGCCGGCCCGTCCGAGGAGGACGTCATGCGCCTGGCGGCCGCGTCATGACCGAGCACGTCAAGCCGCGGCGCGTCCCCGCCCGGGTGACGTCACTCCGATGGGTGTCGTCCGACCGGCCCGCGCGCGCCGTGTACCTGGCCCTGGCCCTGCTCGTCGCGCTGGGGTGGGTGCTGTTCGAACTGGACGGCGGCAGCTTCCTGGGCGTCGAGAACATCGTCGGGATCCAGCAGCGGTCGGCGGCGCTGGGAATCGTCGCCGTGGGCCAGACCGTGGCGATCCTGACCGGGAGCCTGGACCTGTCGGTGGCCTACCTGATCAGCCTGACCTCCCTGGTGACGGCCGAGATCATGGCGGGCCAGGACGCCGGGGTGGTGCCCGCGGTCGCCGCGGCGCTGGCGGTGAGCGCGACCGTCGGGCTGGTGAACGGACTGGTCGTCACCCGGCTCAAGGTGCATCCCTTCATCGCCACCCTCGGGGTCGCGCTGATCATCAGGGGAGTGCTGGACTGGCGGTACGACGGGCCGGCCGGAAGCGTGCCCCCCTCGTTCCAGCACCTCGGGTACGACCGCATCGGCCCGCTGCCGGTGTCGGCGCTGCTGTGGGCCGCGGTCGCGGCGTCGGCGTGGTTCCTGCTGAGCAGGACGCGCCTGGGCCACCGCATCTACGCCGTGGGCGGCGACGCCGAGGTCGCGCGGCTGTCGGGCGTGCGGACCGGGCGGGTCGTGGTCATCGCCCACGTGCTGTGCTCGGTATGCGCCGGGATCGCCGGGCTGCTGCTCGCCTCCCGGCTCGGCGCGGGCGCCCCGACGGTGGGGACCGACGGCGGTTACGACCTGGAGTCGATCGCCGCGGTCGTGCTCGGCGGGACCGCGCTGGCCGGCGGCCGCGGCGGGGTCGCCGGCACCGTCGGCGGAGTCCTGCTCCTCGCCGTCCTCGACAGCGTCTTCAACCAGCTTGAGATCAACTCCTTCGCCAAGGACGTCGTGCGCGGCGTGGTCCTGGTGGCCGCCCTGGCGATCTACGCGCGCGGGAGGCGTACGGCATGAGGCGAGCGCTGCCGATCTTCGTCGTGCTGGCCGGGCTGCTGGTGGCCATCGCGGTCGTCAACCCGTACTTCCTGGAGCCGCCCGCCTTCCTCGCCTTCGTCAAGCGCGCCGCGCCGCTGGTGATCCTCGCGGCCGGGCAGTACTTCGTGATCGTGTCCGGTGAGTACGACCTGTCGGTCGGCTCGCTGGTCACCGCCGAGGTGGTGATCGCCGCCCGGCTCATCGACGGCTCGGCGGGGGCGACCTGGCCCGTGCTGGCCCTGCTGATCGCCCTCGGCCTGCTGACCGGGCTGGTCAACGGCGTCGTCACCACCGTGCTGCGGGTCCCGTCGTTCATCACCACGCTCGGCATGCTGCTGATCCTGTCCGGCGCGGTCTTCCTGTGGACCGGCGGCGCCCCGCGCGGCGCCCTGTCCGCGCAGTTCCGCGAGTTCGGCCGCGGCAGCCTCGGCCCGGTGCCCTGGTCGGTCCTGATCCTGGTGGTGGCCGGCGCCGTGGCGATCCGGGCGATGCGCGCGGACTTCGGCCGCACGCTCGTCGCGGCGGGCGACAACGACCGGGCCGCGGCCCTGTCCGGGGTCCGCGTCGCGCGGGTCAGGACGGTGGCGTTCATGATCTCCGGGCTCTCCGCCGCGGTCGCGGCGGTGCTGCTCGGTGGCTTCGCCGGCGTGTCCGCCCAGGTGGGCGTCGGTCTGGAGTTCCAAGCCATCACCGCGGTGGTGCTCGGCGGCGTGGCCCTCGGTGGCGGCCGCGGCTCCGTGGTCGCCGCGATGGCGGGCGCCTTCACCCTGGAGGCGCTGTTCACCCTGCTCAACCTGTACGGCATCTCGGGGGCTCTGGAGCCGGCCGTGCAGGGGGTCATCATCATCGCCGCGGTGGCGCTGGGGGCCGTGAGCCTCCCGCGCAGGAGAGCCGCGGCGACCTGACCCGATACCCGACCCGAAAGGAACGGAACGATCTTGCGATATCTCTCGCGGCGAACGCTCGCCGGCGTGGCGCTGGCCGGACTGGCAGTGCCGATGGCCGCGTGCACCACCGACAAGCCCGTCCCCTCCGCCGCGCCGCCCTCGGCGACGGCCTCGGCGGCGGAGTCCTCCGGCACGGGGACCGGAGCGCAGTCGAAGTTCTTCGTGCAGGCCGACTACGACGCCCAGATGGCGATGCGGTCGGCGAAGCCGGACGGCCCGGACGGCAAGCCATGGGAGCAGACCATCGGCGCCGAGCCCGTCGACACGGCCCAGTACAAGAAGGACGGGCCCTACCACCTGTGCTTCTCCAACGCCGCGGTCAACAACCCCTGGCGGCAGGTCGGGCTGAAGACCATGCAGGCGGAGGTCGCCCTGCACAAGGAGATCGAGAAGTTCACCATGCTCGACGCCGAGGGCAAGGACGACAAGCAGATCTCCGACATCGCCGAGCTGCAGGGCAAGGGCTGCGACGCGCTGATCGTCTCACCCAACACCACCGCGACGCTGACTCCCGCGGTCTCCGGGGCGTGCCCCAAGCTGCCCGTGATCGTGTTCGACCGGGGAGTGCAGACCGACTGCCCGGTCACCTTCATCAAGCCGATCGGCGGCTACGCCTTCGGCGCCGAGGCCGCCGAGTTCCTCGTCGGCAAGGTGCCCGCCGGCGGGAAGATCCTCGCGCTGCGCATCCTGCCCGGCGTGGACGTGCTGGAGACCCGCTGGTCGGCGGCGAAGGTCGCCTTCGACAAGAGCGACCTCGACGTCGTCGGGGTGGAGTTCACCGACGGCGACGCCGCCAAGACCAAGAGCATCGTCGGCGACTACATCCAGCGGCACGGCAAGATCGATGGAGTCTGGATGGACGCCGGCGCCACCGCCGTCGCGGCGGTCGAGGCGTTCGAGGACGCCGGGCAGCCCGTGCCGCCGATCAACGGCGAGGACCAGGAGGACTTCCTGCAGAAGTGGAGCGACGCGAAGCTGACCGCGATCGCCCCGACCTACCCGACGTACCAGTGGCGGACGCCCATCATCGCCGCGCTCAAGGTCCTCAAGGGCGAGCAGGTGCCGAAGGTCTGGAACCTGCCGCAGCCGACGGTCACCCAGGAGAACCTCGCCTCCTACCTCAAGCCCGGCATGCCGCCGCTGCACTACGCGCTGTGCGGCTGTGAGGACCTGCCCGGTTACCCCGAGAAGTGGGGTGGCAAGCCTTGATCGGCGTCAACACCTGGGTCTGGGTCTCGCCGCTCACCGACGAGTCGCTGGCCGCCCTGGCGCCGCGGATCGCGGCCTGGGGGTTCGACGTCATCGAGCTGCCGATCGAGCGGCCCGGCGAATGGGACCCCGGCAGGGCCGCGGACCTGCTGGCCGAGCTCGGGCTGGGCGCGTCGGTCGTGCTCACGATGCCGGTGGGGCGCGAGCTGGTCAGCGCCCCGAGCTGGACCATCGGCGAGACCCAGGACTATCTGCGGCACTGCGTGGACGTCGCGGTGGCCGTCGGCGCGCCCGCGGTCAGCGGGCCCGCCTACGCCTCCGTCGGCCGGACCTGGCTGATGAGCCCGGACGAGCGCCGCGCCGTCTACGCCGAGCTCAGGGAGAACCTCAGGCCGGTCCTCGACCACGCGGGCGAGCACGGGGTGCGGATCGGCGTCGAACCGCTCAACCGGTACGAGACCAGCCTGCTGAACACCGTCGAGCAGGCCCTCGAAGCCCTCCCGGACGACTGCGGCCTCGCCCTGGACACCTACCACATGAACATCGAGGAGAAGGACCCGCTCGCGGCCGTCCGGCTGGCCGGCGACCGGATCGCGCACATCCAGGTGTGCGGGACCGACCGCGGCGCGCCGGGCGCCGACCACTTCGACTGGCACGGTTTCGCCGCGGCCGTCCAGGACGTGGGCTACACCGGCCCGCTCGTGATCGAGTCCTTCACCGCCGACAACACCACCATCGCCACCGCCGCGTCCGTCTGGCGCCCGCTCGCCCCTTCCCAGGACGCCCTCGCGACCGACGGACTGGCCTTCCTGCGCACGCTCCCGGGCCGGCCGGACGGCTCGGCCGGGCAGGACGGCCCGCCTTCGACGTCCCCCCTCCCCAACCCCCGACACCGGACCGGAACCGGTGCACCCTCTGGAGACCCCTTATGCGAAGACCACGCCTGCTCTACCTCCTGACCGCCGCGCTGCTGATGCTGCCGTTCAGCGCGGTGCCGGCGCAGGCCGCCGCCCCGCTGTACAAGGTGCTGCTGTTCAGCAAGACGGCGTCCGGCGCCTATCGGCACGACTCCATCAGCGCCGGCATCACGATGTTCCAGCAACTCGCCGCGGACAACAACTTCCAGCTCGACCGCAGCGAGGACTCGAGCGTCTTCAACACGACGAACCTGAACAACTACGACGCGGTGATCATGCTCCAGACCTCCGGCATGGTCTGGGACAACGACTCACAGCGCGCGGCCGCTCAGGCGTACGTGCGCAGTGGACACGGCATCGTCGCGATCCACAACGCCGTCGACATGAACATCGAGTCGCAGTTCTCCTGGTGGGACCAGGTCGTGCTGGGCGGCGCCCACATGACCCAGCACTCCAACATCGTGCAGGGCACCGCCAAGGTCGCCGACAAGGTGCACCCGTCGACCAGGGGCCTGCCGGACCGGTGGACGCGCACCGAGGAGTGGTACAACTTCGACAGGAACATGCGCGGCTCCGTCCACGTGCTGGTCACCGCGGACGAGACGACCTACGACGCCGGTGGCAACAAGATGGGCGCCGACCACCCCATCTCCTGGTGTCACAACCCTGAGGGCGGCCGGGTGTGGGCCACCGCGATGGGCCACAACGCCTCCTCCTACTCCGAGGCGTCGTTCAAGCAGCACCTGCTCGGCGGGGTCAAGTGGGCGGCGGGCTACGAGCCCGGCGACTGCGGCGGCACGGTCACCAGCCGGTACCAGAAGGTCACCCTCGACGGCGCGCCCGACCAGCCCATGGAGCTGGACGTGGCCGCCGACGGCACGGTGTACTACATCTCCCGGTCGGGCAAGGTCAACATGATCGCCCCCGGCGGCGCCCCGCGCACGATCGGCACCCTGTCGGTGTACGACGGCGGTGAGGACGGCGGCATCGGCCTGGCGCTCGACCCGAACTTCGCCACCAACCGCTGGATCTACATCAACTACTCGCCCAGCAACGGCGGTGAGGTGAACCGGGTGTCCCGGTTCACGGTCAACGGCACCTCGCTCGACCTGTCCAGCGAGAAGAAGATCATCGAGGTTCCCGCGTACCGCAACGTCGACGAGCCCGGCCACACCGGCGGCTACATAACGTTCGGCCCGAACGGCAACCTTTACATCGCGCCTGGGGACGACACCAACCCCAACGGCTCCAGTGGCTACGCCCCGATCGACGAGCGTTCCGGGCGCGAGCACTACGACGCGCAGCGTTCCGCGGCCAACACCAACGACCTGCGCGGCAAGATCCTGCGCATCCACCCCGAGTCCGACGGCACCTACACCATCCCGCAGGGCAACCTCTTCGCGCCCGGGACCGCCAAGACGCGTCCCGAGATCTACGCGATGGGCTTCCGCAACGCGTTCCGCTTCTCGGTCGACAAGGAGACCGGCTGGATCTCGGCCGCCGACTACGGTCCCGACGCGGGGTCCGCGAACTCCAACCGGGGTCCCGAGGGCACCGTCGAGTGGAACCTGATCAAGGAGCCGGGCAACTACGGCTGGCCCTACTGCGTCGGCAACAACATCCCGTTCAACGACTTCAACTTCGCCACCAACACTTCCGGTGGCAAGTTCAACTGCTCGGCGCCGGTCAACAACTCGCCCAACAACACCGGCCTGACCAACCTGCCCGCGGCCAAGTCGGCCACCATCTGGTACAACTACCACGCGTCCTCGGAGTTCCCCGAGATCAACTGCTGTGGCGGCGCGGCCCCGATGGGCGGCCCGTTCTACCACTACGACCCGAACAGCTCCTCCGACCGCAAGTGGCCGGAGTACTTCGACAAGACGCCGTTCCTCTATGAGTGGAGCCGCAACTTCTTCAAGGAACTGCGGCTGGACTCCTCCGGCAACCTGCTGAAGATCAACTCCTTGGTCCCGCAGCTCGCCCCGCACGCGCCGATCGACATGAAGTTCGGCCCGGACGGCGCCATGTACTACGCCGACTGGGGCAACGGCTTCGGCCACGACAACACCGACGACGGCATCTACCGGGTGGACTACGTCGGCGGCGCCGGCGGAAACCGCTCTCCGATCGCCAAGGCGAGCGCCTCGCCGGACTCCGGCAGCGCGCCGCTGACCGTCGCGTTCTCCTCCGCCGGCTCCTCCGACCCGGACGGCGACGCGATCACCTACGCCTGGGACTTCGGGGACGGCGGGACCTCGACCAGCGCGAACCCGTCCCACACCTACACCTCCAACGGCAACTACACCGCCAGGCTGACCGTGCGGGACTCCGGCGGGAAGACCGGCACCATCACCTTGACCATCGGGGTGGGCAACACCCGTCCCACGGTCGCCTTCAGCGCGCCGCCGGACGGCGGGTTCATCAACTTCGGCGACACCGTCAACTACAACGTGACCGTCACCGACCCCGAGGACGGCGCCGTCGACTGCTCGAAGGTGACGGTGATCCCCGCGCTCGGGCACGACCAGCACAGCCATGACACCGGCCAGGTCACCGGCTGCTCCGGAACGATCACGACCACCGCGTCCGGGCATGACGAGGCCGCCAACGTCTACTATGCGCTGATCGGCGAGTACACCGACAAGGGCGGCCTGAAGGGCAGCACCGGGATCACGCTGCAGCCCAAGCACAAGCAGGCCGAGTTCTTCACCGGATCGTCCGGCGTCCGGGTGGTCGACGACAGCGGAGCCGAGGGCGGCAGGCGCGTCGGCGACATCTCCGCCGGCGACTGGATCTCCTTCACCCCGATGAACCTGACCGGGATCGACTCGGTGCAGTACCGCGTCGCGTCGCCGTCCAACACGGGCGCGTCGATCGAGCTGCGGGCCGACTCGCCGACCGGGGCGCTCATCGCGACCAGCTCGGTGCCGGCCACCGGCGGGTGGAGCAGCTACCAGTCCACGTCGGCCGCGACGGTCACCAACCCCGGCGGCACCCACAACGTCTACATGGTGTTCCGGGGTTCGACGGTGAACTCCTTCGACCTGGACTCGATCACCTTCAACGGCAAGGGCGTCGGGACGGGCACCGGAACCCCGCAGGCGCGCACCTACACGATGACCGCGGTGCACAGCGGCAAGGCCGCGGACGTCCGTGGCGCGTCGACCGCCGACGGCGCCGCCGTCATCCAGTGGACGGCCGGCACGGGAACCAACCAGCAGTGGAAGGCGACAGACGCCGGCAACGGGACCTACACCCTGGCCGCCGTGCACAGTGGCAAGTGCATGGACGTCACCAACTCCTCGACCAGTGACGGCGCCCTCATCCGGCAGTACACCTGCAACGGCGGCAACAACCAGAAGTGGCGGCTTGAGTCCACGGGCACCACGGGCGTGTACCGGGTCATCTCGGTGCTCAGCAGCAAGTGCCTGGACGTTCCCAACGCCTCCACGGCCAACGATGTCCAGCTGGTGCAGTGGTCCTGCAACAGCGGCACCAACCAGCAATGGAGGCTCACCCAGCTGAACTGACGCGACACCCGGCGCCCGCCTCGCGCGGGCGCCGGGCCTCGCCCCGACTTCGTGCCGACGGGCCGGGCCGGCGGGCTCACCGCCGACCGGCCCGTCGGCCTTCGCGGTGATGCCCGAAGTACGCCTCCGAAACTTGCGACTCTCAGCCGATTGTTTCAGTGCTGTTGCCGGGAGATTGTTGACGCTCTCCATGAGCCGGGCCTAGTGTCCCCAGTTAACGATCGGCACCACCCCCCGAAATTTCCGGTCTTTTCCGTCGTACTGGAAGTGCGATCCTCGAACGCCCGGTCAGCGCCGTAGCCGCGGGTCCGAACGGCCCCGTCAGGTGTGCGACCCGGTCGTTCCGCACCTCCGTGGCACACGTCGCGGTCGGTCCTCCGGCCAGAACGAAGGAGCGCGGCACACGTCCGATCCGGGAGCGCCGGGCGATCGGCGAGTGCCGCCCATACCGGCTCTGACACCACTGTCCCCCGACCACAGCAAGTGAAAGAGGACGCCGTGAAGTTCCGCATCGTCTCAGCGCTCGCGCTCGCCGCGGCTCTCACCGTGGCAGGTTGTTCCGGCTCGTCGACCGGGACGACGGCCACCGGTGGATCGGACAGCAAGACGTTCGAGTTCTGGTCGTTCACCGGGATCAACGCGAAGGGGTCCGCCGAGGAGTACAAGGCGAAGAGACCGGACATCACGATCAAGCTGACCGAGGTGGGAGGCGCCCAGGAGACGGCGCAGGCGCTCACCACCGCGCTCGCGGGCGGCAAGGTGCCCGACCTGGTGCTGATCCAGGGCGACGACCTGCCCAAGTTCGTCCAGCAGCCGCAGAACTTCGTCGACCTGCGAACGCTGGGCGCCGACAAGACCAAGGGCGACTACCTCGACTGGGTGATCAGCCAGTCCACGGCCAAGGACGGCTCGATCATCGGCATCCCGACCGACGTCGGCGGCATGGCCGTCGCCTACCGGACCGACCTGTTCAAGGAGGCCGGGCTGCCGACGGACCGCGAGGAGGTGAGCAAGCTCTGGCCCACCTGGGACGCGTTCATCGAGACCGGCAAGAAGTACAAGGAGGCCACCGGCAAGGCGTTCGTCGACAACGCCGCCACGAGCGTCTACTCACAGGTGGTCAACCAGGGGGAGCAGAAGTACTACGACCCCCAGGGCAACCTGGTGTACGAGAGCAGCCCCCAGGTCAAGACCGCCTTCGACCAGGCGCTGAAGGCGATGGCCGCCGGGATCACCGCCAAGCAGAGCTCGTTCACCGACGGCTGGAGCGCCGCGATGAAGAAGGGGGACTTCGCCGTCATCTCCGCACCGGTCTGGTTGCTCGGCGCGATCCGCGACAACGCCCCCGACACCAAGGGCAAGTGGGACATCGCCACCATCCCCGGCGGATCGGGTAACTGGGGCGGCAGCTTCCTCGCCATCCCCAAGGGCGCCAAGAACCCGAAGGCCGCCTGGGAGTACATCGCCACCACCCAGTCGCCGCAGGGCCAGCTCGACCACTTCTCCCAGGCCCGGTCGCTGCCCTCGACCCCGTCGGTCTACAAGGACCCGAAGCTCACCTCGGTCGAGGACCCGTTCTTCTCCGGCGCGCCCATCGGCACGATCTACACCAACTCGCTGCTCGGCCTGAAGCCGTTCCTCATCGGGCCGGACAGCACCACGATCGGCACGGAGTTCGGCAACGCCCTCCAGAACGTCGAGCAGGGCAAGGGCGACCCCGCCAAGGCGTGGGACGCGGCGATCACCAACATCAAGAACGCGATCGGCGGCTAGGACCCTCTGCCACGAGCGCCGCCGGCGCCCGGCGTCCCGGACGCCCGGCACCGGCGGCGGGGAAGCGACCACACCCGTGACGACGAGTATCAGCCCTGCCAAGGCGGCGCCGCCCCCTCCGGCGCCGGTGAGCAAGACCGCCCGGGGCGGCCTCACCGAGTTCGTGGCCCCCTACGCCTACATCACCCCGTTCTTCGCGCTGTTCGCGATATTCGGCCTCATCCCGCTGCTGTTCACCTTCTACGTGGCGTTGTTCGACTGGAACCCGATCGGCGAGCACCTGTTCGTCGGCCTGGACAACTTCACCCGGCTGCTCCAGGACGTGCGGTTCTGGAACGCGGCGCGCAACACCGTCAGCATCTGGGTGCTGTCGACGGTGCCGCAGCTGCTGCTGGCGCTCGTGCTGGCGCACCTGCTCAACCACGTCCGGCTGCGCTTCGCGGTGTTCTTCCGCATGTCGATGCTCCTGCCGTACATCACCTCGGTGGCCGCCACCGCGATCGTCTTCGCCCAGATGTTCGACCGCGACTACGGGCTGCTGAACTGGCTGCTCGGCCTTCTGGGCTTCGAGCACATCGACTTCATCCAGTCGGTGGCGGGCAGCCACGTGCTGATCGCCGTGATGATCACCTGGCGGTGGTTCGGCTACACGGCGCTGCTCTATCTCGCCTCCCTGCAGGCCGTCCCCCGGACGATCTACGAGGCGGCCGCCGTCGACGGCGCCGGCAACCTGCGGCAGTTCCTGCACATCTCCATCCCCGCGTTGCGGCCGGTCATCGTGTTCACCATCGTGACCTCGACCATCTACGGGCTGCAGACCTTCACCGAGCCCCTGCTCATCTCCCGCAGCGCGCCGAACACCTGCGGGCCGATCCGCCAGTGCCAGACGCTGACCCTCTTCCTGTTCGAGCAGGGCTTCACCCAGTTCAAGTTCGGGTACGCGGCGGCGATCGGCGTGGCGCTGTTCGTGATGGTCGTGGTGCTCGCCGCGCTCAACTACTTCCTGTCCACCCGGACCCGCCCGGAGAGGGCATGAGGGAGCGATCATGAGTAGGACGACACCGCGCTCCGGCGACCGTCTCCGGTGGTGGGTCTACGCCCTGCTGGTCCTCGCCGCGTTCGCCTGCGTGTTCCCGCTCTACTGGATGTTCGTCGTCGCCACCACCGACACCGCGGCGGCCACGGAGCTGCCCCCGAGGGTCGTCCCGGGCGGCAACTTCTTCCACCTCGCGAGCCTGGTCTTCACGACCGTGCCGTTCGTCCGGTCGATCATCAACAGCCTCGTCGTGGCCGGGACGATCGCCGTCGGTCAGGCGTTGCTCTGCGCTCTGGCGGGCTTCGCGTTCGCCAAACTGCGCTTCCGCGGCCGCGACCTGCTGTTCCTGCTCGTCGTGCTGACGATGACCGTGCCCACCCAGCTCGCCATCGTCCCGCAGTACATGATCATCTCCTCGCTGGGCTGGGTGGACACCCTGCAGGCGCTGATCGTCCCCGGTCTGGCCAACGCGTTCGGGATCTTCTGGATGCGCCAGCACATGACCAACGCCATCAGCGACGAGATCCTCCAGGCGGCCCGCATCGACGGGGCGACCACCTGGCAGATCTTCTGGCGCATCGCGTTCCCGCTGGTGCGGCCGGCCGCGTTCGTGCTCGGCCTGATCGGGTTCGTCTACGCCTGGAACGACTTCCTGTGGCCGTTCGTGGTGCTGAAGTCGCCGGAGATGTACACCGTCCAGATCGCGATCAAGGCCCTGCAGACGAACTTCAACATCGACCTCGGGCTCGCGATGTCCGGCTCCTTCCTCGCGACCCTCCCGCTGCTCGTCCTGTTCATCTTCGTCGGCCGGCGCATGGTGGCCGGCATCATGGACGGCGCCTTCAAGGGCTGAGGACCGTCTCCGGGCGGGTCGTGAGCGCGCCCTCCCGGCGTCCTCCCTGTGTCCTGCCGGCGTCCGGGCCGGCGACGCGCCGGCCGGCGCCGCCCGACGCCGCGCCGGGCGCGGCCGGCGGCATCCGAGGGTTCTGAGGGCTTGTGCCTGACGTCGCGTCAGGTAATAGCGTCGACCCGGCGGCGACGGCAGGGCGCCGCGTCGGCCACCGCGCGGGACGGATCGGGTGATCGCATGGACGAACGGTCCTGGAAGATCGGCGACCTGGCCGCGGCGACCGGGCTCACCGTCCGCGCCCTGCATCATTTCGACCGGATCGGCCTGCTGGCGCCGACGTCGCGCACGCCGGCCGGGCACCGGCTGTACACCGGCGGCGACGTCCGCCGGCTGTACCGGATCCTCGCGCTGCGCCAGCTCGGGATGCCGCTGGCCCAGATCGCCGGGTCGCTCGACGGCGACCTCGACGACCTCGGCTCGGCGGTACGCGCCCAGCTCGCCCGCGTCGAGCGGACCATCGAGACGCACCGCCGCCTGCGCGTGCGGCTCACGGCCCTGCTGCAGGCCATCCTGGGGGCCGCCGAGCCGTCCATCGACCAGCTCATCGAGACCATGGAGGCACTGGTGCGGGCGAACGACTTCACGCACGAACAACTGGCGCGGGCGAAACGGCGGCACGCGGAGCCGGGATTCCCCGGCAGGTTCGCCGAATGGCGGCGACAGGGCGGCGAGATCGTCGCCGAGCTCCAGACGCACATCGACGCCGGAACGGACCCGGCCGATCCGGCCGTGCAGGAGCTGGCACGACGATGGACCGCGGTGGTGCGGGACATGGCGGGCGGGGAACCGGCCATGATGTCCTCGATCTACGCCCGCATCGGCCGTAAAGGGCCCGAGGCCGCGACCCGCGGCGTGCTGACCGCACCGTCCTGGGCCTACCTCCAGCGGGCGTTCGCGGTCGGTTTCGGCGCCTGACCGCCTCCGGTGCGGCGCGGGAGCGCGCCGCACCGGAGGGTGAGCGGCGCACGGCCGGTTGTGAGCGCTAACTGTGGCCGGCCGATTCCGCGTCTTTCGCTGGACGCGCTCGCTGAAAATCTCAGGAATCCGTGCCCGCCGGGCGCTCTGACGCCGCCGCCGCGGCCGTTCCTCAAGCCAGGTCGCCCCGATCGATTCGGCCAGATATGCCCGAGTCGCGGCGCACTGCGGCAGCTGTAATTTTCACCGTGCGACGTGGGCGTTCGTTTCGGCGGTTTCGCAGATCAGACGTGAATGCGATGGGCGCCGGCGGGCGATGGCGCGCCCGCCGGAAAGCCCCATGCTTGACAGGCGTCGGCGTCGTCATATTTGCTCCGCTGCACGGGCGCCTCTGCGCGGGCGCGTGAAAGGAGTGCTCGCCAACGCACGTGTGTTAACGCTAACAACGGTCTCGTACCTCCCGGAGCCTGCCGTCACCCGGGATGCGTTTCACATTGCCCTGGCATTCTCCCGATCAGGATCCGCGTATGCGGCCGGCCGAGCTCCCATCCGACCCGGGAGAAGTGAATGGCCTCTCCCACAGATGCATCGATACATCGATTTCCGTACCCATGACCGGAGTTGTGTGATGGCAAAACGCAGATCCTTATTCGGGGCGATCGCGGTCGCGGTACTTCTCGTTCTGGCCACGGGGCGCGCGGCGATGAGCAGCGTCGGGGAGGCCGCGCGGACGGCCGGCGCCGCCGCGCTCGCGGGTACCGCGGGATGCGGGAAGAATCCGACGCTGACCAGCGGAACGCGGAACATCACGACCAGCGGCAAGAACCGCCAGTACATCCTGCGGCTGCCCTCGAACTACAACAACAACACGCAGTACCGGCTGTTCGTCGGCCTGCACTGGCTGAACGGCACCATGAACGACGTCGACTCGGGCGGAAGCGCCGGAGCCTCCTGGTCGTACTACGGGCAGCGGCAGCTGTCGAACAACAATGCGATCTTCGTCGCGCCGCAGGGCTTCAACAACGGCTGGGCCAACAACGGCGGCGAGGACGTCACCTTCGTCGACGACATCCTGCGCCAGGTCGAGTCGGACCTCTGCGTCGACACCTCGCTGCGCTTCGCCATGGGGTGGAGCTACGGCGGCGCCATGAGCTTCTCCCTCGCGTGCTCGCGCCCGAACGTCTTCCGCGCGGTCGCGGTGTTCTCCGGCGCGCAGCTCAGCGGCTGCAACGGTGGCACCCAGCCCGTCGCCTACATGGGACTGCACGGCATCACCGACAACGTCCTGAACATCTCGCAAGGCCGGTCGCTGCGCGACAGGTTCGTCCGTAACAACGGCTGCACCGCGCAGAACCCGCCCGAGCCGAGCCAGGGCAGCCGGTCGCACATCGTCACCGCCTACTCCGGATGCCGCGCCGGATACCCGGTCGTGTGGGCCGCGTTCGACAACGGCCACCTGCCCGACCCCGTCGACGGGACCTACACCGGGAACGGCGCCCAGACCTGGACCAAGGGCGAGGTGTGGAAGTTCTTCTCCCAGTTCCAGAGCACCTCCACCGACCCGACGCCCACCCCGACGCCGACTCCCACGCCGACCCCCACCCCCACGCCGACCCCCACCCCCACTCCCACGCCGACGCCGCAGCCCGGGGGATGCTCGGCCACGATGCAGACCACGAACTCCTGGCCCGGCGGCTTCCAGTCCACCGTCACCGTCGCCGCGGGCACCAGCGCCGTCAGCGGCTGGACGGTCAGCTGGACCTGGCCCGGCGGGCAGACCATCAACAGCCTGTGGAACGGCGTCCGCTCCGGTTCCGGATCCAGCGTGACCGTTCGCAACGAGACCTACAACGGCTCGATCGCGGCCAACGGCAGCACCTCGTTCGGCTTCACCGCGAACGGCAGCGCGGCCACGCCCGCCGTTTCCTGCACCGCCTCCTGATCGGGTGACGGCGCTTCGACGCGCCTGACCCGTACCGCCCACCCAACCCTCGCAGATCCGTCGCCGGGCCGGCCGACCGGCCCGGCACGGGTCACTCCCGGCGGGGCCGGCCGACCGGCCCCGCCCGGGTCGCTCGCCGAAGCGAGCGACCCGCGCACGTCCGTCCGCCCGAGCACGAAACGGCCGCGCTCCCAGCCCGCCGGGCCCGCGAACACGCTCCCGGCCGCTCGTTCGAGCGCCCGCTTGGCACCGGCACGAGATCGACGACTTCATGAACGACTACGCACCACGCCGCATTCTTGACGTGAGACGTCATACGAGTTACGTTTCCGGCCCATCGACCTAAGGAGCTCCCGTGTTCGAGTTATCGCGCGCCGCGATGCGCAGGCTGGTGTCGGCCGGAGTCGCCGCACTCGGATTGACCGCCGCGGTCGCGCTGGTGGCGCCCTCGCCCGTCCTGGCGGCCACCACGACCCTTTACGCGTCTCCTTCGGGCACCGGCACCGACTGCTCCGCCGCCCAGCCGTGCTCGTTGGCCGGCGCGCAGGCCGCGGTGCGGGCGCGCACCGGCGGGATGTCGGGGGACATCGTCGTGGAGCTGGCCGACGGGGTGTACCGGCTCTCCGCGCCGCTGCGGCTGACCGCCGCCGACTCCGGCGCCAACGGATACCAGGTGATCTGGCGGGCGGCCGCGTCGGCGCGTCCGGTGATCAGCGGAGCCAAGGCGGTCACCGGCTGGTCGCTCGCCAACTCCGCGAGGAACATCTGGCAGGCCAACGTCGGCACCGGCATCGACAGCCGGCAGCTCTACGTCAACGGCGCCATCGCCACGCGGGCGCGCACGGCGGTCAACCGGTCCGACTTCACCGCCGGCAGCACCGGGATGAGGTTCACCAACAGCGCGCTGAGCTACCTGAACAACCTGGCCGGTCAGAGCCGGGTCGAGATGGAGAGCGTCGGCTCGTTCACCGACCGGTACTCGCCGGTGCAGAGCATCAGCGGGAACCTCATCACGATGCAGCAGCCCGCGTGGAACAACAACAACTTCGGCTACGACACCTTCTCCAGCCCGCACCGGGCGGGCCCGCTCTACCTGACCAACGCCTACGAGTTCCTCGACGCGCCGGGGGAGTGGTACGTCAACCCCGGGACCGGCGTGCTCTCCTACATCCCGCTCTCCGGGCAGAACATGAGCAACGTGAGCGTGGAGCTGCCGCTGCTGGAGTCACTGGTGAACGTCGGGGGCACCTACGACGCGCCCGCGCACCACATCACCTTCAGCGGGATCACCTTCTCCGGCACGAGCTGGCGCGGGCCGAGCGGCAACCAGGGTTACGTGGACCAGCAGACCGGCGCCTACATGGCCGGCAACTGGAGCTGGCCGAGCTTCACCTCCTGCCATGAGGGCTGCCAGCAGTTCGAAGCGACCCGCCCGAACTGGTACCAGATGCCCGCGGCCGTTCAGGTGTCCGCCGCCAACAACATCACCTTCACCGACTCCCAGTTCGTCAACCTGGGGCAGACGGCCATCGGCATCGGCAACGACGCCAACGGCCATGCCAGCGGTGTGGGCCTCGGCGCCAGCAACGTCACGGTGACCCGGTCGGAGATCGCCCGCAACTCGGCGGGCGGCATCGTGGTCGGCGGCGTGCGCGCCGACGCGCATCACCCCGGCGACCAGCGGATGGTCAACCGGAACATCACCGTCAGCAACAACCGCATCCACGACCTCGGGCTGGAGTACCGGGGCGTGGTCTCGGTGGTGACCACCTACGTCGCCACCGCCCTCGTCTCCCACAACGAGGTCTACAACATGCCCTACACCGGCATGTCGATCGGGTACGGCTGGGGGGCCAACGAGCCCGGCGGCAGCACCCAGTACGCCAACCGCGGCCTGTACAACTACCAGCCCCGGTACACCACGGCCACCACGGCGTCCAACAACCAGCTCATCGGCAACTACGTGCACGACGTCATGCAGCAGATGACCGACGGCGGCTGCATCTACACGCTCTCGTGGAACCCGGGCGCGGTGATCAGCGACAACCACTGCCTGCGGACCAACGGCTGGTTCGGGCTCTACTTCGACGAGGGCTCCAAGTACTACACCGCCCGCAACAACGTCTTCAACTCCATCGGCACCTGGGCCACCGCCAACTACTGGGGCGGTGAGAACATGGGCAACTTCACCGTCACCGGCAACTGGACGAGCAACAGCAGCACCAACATCACCAACGGCGACCGCGGCAACGTCGTCAACAACAACGTGACGGTCTCCAACGGCAACTGGCCGTCGGGCGCCCAGTCGGTGATGGCGTCGGCCGGGCCGCAGAGCGGTGGCGGCGACCAGCAGGGCGTGCGCATCGTCGGGGCCGGGTCGGGCCGCTGCGTCGACATCACCGGCTCCAGCACCGCCAACGGGACCCAGGCGCAGATCTGGGACTGCGGCAGCGCCACCAGCCAGCGGTTCACCTACACCTCGGGCAAGCAGCTGCAGGTGTACGGCAACAAGTGCCTGGACGCCTACGGGCAGGGCACCAGCAACGGCACCCAGCTGATCATCTGGGACTGCAACGGCCAGACCAACCAGCAGTGGAACGTCAACTCGAGCGGCACGATCACCGGAGTGCAGTCAGGGCTGTGCATCGACGTGCCGAACAACGCCACCGCCAACGGCACCAAGCTCAACCTGTGGTCCTGCAACGGCGGCGCCAACCAGCGCTGGAGTCTCAACAGCTGACTCCGCCGTCACCTTCGCCGGGGCGGCGCTCCGCCGCCCCGGCGAAGGCCGGCCGTGCCGCCGCTCCTCCCGGTCGTCAGGAGGGCGACGAGTCGCGGGGACGCGCGGGCGCGGTGGTGCCGCGCAGCGAGATGGGCGGGGCGAGGAGGAGTTCGCGATGAGGTGTGGCAGGGTCGGCGATGCGCTCGATGAGCAGCTCGACGGCGCGGGCGCCCAGCTCGTCGGCGGGCACGTCCGCGGCGGTGAGCGGAGGGTGCAGGTTCTCCGCCAGGTGCCGCGCGGCGAGCCCGGTGATGGAGAAGTCCCGCGGCACCGCCAGGCCGGCGTGTTCGATGCCGCGGAACAGGCCCGGCAGGGCGGCCTCGTTGATGGTGGCGATGGCGGTCAGTCCGGGATGCTCCTCCAGGAGCCGCTGCACACAGGACACGCCGGACTGGGCGTCGTCGGCACAGCAGATCTCCACGCCCTCGACGCCGCGTTCGGCGAGCGCGCGCGTGAAGCCGGTCTGGGCCCGGTAGGAGGGCCCGTACCCGGTGGCCACCAGCTCGGCCGAGCGGTTGACCAGGGCGACGCGACGGTGGCCCAGATCGGCCAGGTGGTGGACGCACTTGTAGATCAGGATGTCGCTGTCGATGTCGACCCAGGTCGTGTCCTCGGGGTGACGGTCGCGGCCGATGGTGACGAACGGCAGCCCGGTCTGCCGCAGGCGGGTGACGCGGTCGTCCTGCAGCCGGATCTCCATCAGGATGACGCCGTCCACGCGCCTGCCGCCGATCACGCGCTCGAAGGAACGGTCGTGCTCGCCGCCCGAGGGCGACAGCAGGACGTCCAGGTCGGCGCGGCCGGCGGCGTCGACGACGCTGGCCACGAAGCCGAGTTGCACGTCGGTCAGCCGCGTGCTGGCCGGGGGGATGACCAAGGCGATGGTGCGGGTCCTGCCCTCCTTGAGCGCCTTGGCGGTCGCGTTGGGGCGGTAGCCGAGCTCGTCGATGACCGCCTGGATGCGCTGCCGCGTTTCCTCTGACACCGGGCGCTTGCCGCTCAGGGCGTACGAGACGGTGCTGCGGGACACACCCGACCGCCTGGCGATCTCCCCGATGTTCACCCGGTCTCCTCACGTGGTCGAACAGATACGCACCATCGTAGGTCGAATCGTTTGCAGGGAAGAGTGCGCGGAGGTGGCTCCCGGTCCGTCGATTGACGGGGGTAATATCCGGACTTATGTTTGTCGAACCGATTCGATCGGGGAGCTACGAAACGGTCGCGTAACGCATCGGCGGAGGTCAGGATGGAACCAGCGGCAACGGGCCGGCCCGCGGCCGGCCCCGGCCTGGCGGCTGGAACGCCGGCCACCGCCGTGACCGCCTCCAACCCATGGCCGTCCCGCTCGTCATCGCACAGCGTCACGTCGCCGCGGGCGTCACCGCCGGCGCGGTGAAGAACTGACCGCCTCCTCTCCCCAGAAGGGCCCTCGATTCATGACCGTCGCCGCCGGCCCGGTGTTCTCCCCGTGGGAGATCCCGTTCAGCTACCGCGGATCGTGGTTCGGCTTCTCCGCGGTGATCGCCGAGAAGAACTACGCGCCGGACGTCCACCTGGTGTCGCACCAGACCGGCATGCATCCGATCCTGCGGCTGATCCCCACCGCGAAGGGCGCACGCGCCGACACGACCGTCACCGCCGCACCGCACCGGCTTACCTGGAGCTGCGACGCCGGGCATATCGACGTCGCCTACGAGAGCACGGACACGGTGCGGGTGCGGGGCGCCGGCCTCGGCCTGCGCCTGCAGGCGGCCGAGATGGTCCTGACGCCGTTCAGCGGCCCGTACTTCTACCAGGATCCCGTCGACGGCTCGTGGGTGTTCACCGTCTACCAGACCGGGCGCCGCTACCGCGTCACGCTTCTTGAGGGACGCGTCGCGGAACACCTCGGCGCGCAGGTGCTGGGCACGGCCGCGCGCGGCATCGTGCTGCCCGGCGACGGGCCGTGGGAGATCGCCATCGAGGAGTACGAGGCCGCCCGCGCCCCCTACGAGCGCGGCGAGGACTTCGAGGCGGTCGCGTCCGCCGCGCGGGCCGAGTTCGAGGCCTTCCGGGACGCCGTGGCGCCCTGGCGCGGCGACCGGACGCCCGCCGCTGAGCTGGCCGCCTATGTCCTGTGGTCGGCCACCGTGCGCCCGGCGGGGTTCGTCACCCGTCCCGCGGTGCTGATGTCCAAGCACTGGATGGACAAGGTGTGGAGCTGGGACCACTGCTTCAACGCCATCGCCCTCGCGCGGGGCCTGCCCGACCTGGCATGGGACCAGTTCCACATGGTGTTCGACCACCAGGACGCCGCCGGCGCGCTGCCGGACTCGATCACGCACTCCGAGATCCTCTACAACTTCGTCAAGCCCCCCATCCACGGCTGGGCGCTGCGGCGGCTGGACCCGTCACACGAACGCGAACCGGCCGAGGTCTACCGCCGGCTGGAGCGGTGGACGTCCTTCTGGCTGGACCGCCGGCGCATCCCCGGTCACGAGCTCGCCCACTACCAGCACGGCAACGACAGCGGATGGGACAACGCCACCACCTTCGACCCCGAGCGCGTCGTCGAGACGGCCGACCTGGCGGCCTTCCTCGTCCTGCAGATGCGCGAGCTCTCCCGGCTGGCCGCCGGGCTCGCCCGGCCGGAGGAGTCGGCCCACTGGTCGCGGGCGGCCGACCGCATGCGCGACGCGCTGCTCGCCGAGCTGTGGACCGGCGACCGGTTCGTCGCCCGGAGCGCGCGGTCGGGACGCACGTGGTCCGGCTCCAGCCTGCTCGACCTGATGCCGATCGTGCTGGGGGAGGAGCTGCCAGAGGCCGTCCGCGCGTCGCTGGCGGCCGGCGTCGAGCGGCACCTGACGGTCTTCGGGCTCGCCACGGAGCTGCCCACTTCTCCGCACTACCAGGACGACGGGTACTGGCGCGGGCCCATCTGGGCGCCCGCCACCGTCCTGATCGAGGACGGGCTCCGCCGCGCGGGATACACGGAGCTGGCCGACGAGATCAGCGCGCGCTTCCGCGGCCTGTGCGAGAAGTCGGGGTTCGCGGAGAACTTCGACGCGCTCAGCGGGGCCGGCCTCCGCGACCGCGCCTACACCTGGACGGCCGCCGCGTACCTCATCCTCGCCGCGGCCCACGAACGCCGGGAGGGGAGCGCGGCCGCGCCCTCCTCCTGACGGACGGCCCTCCTCCTGACGGATGGTCGCCTTCCGACGGATGGTCGCCTTCCGACGGATGGTCGCCTTCCGACGGATGGTCGCCTTCCGACGGACGGCGCCCTCTTCGTGCGCGGGGCGCGCTCCCCGGCCGGTCCGGTCGAATTCGCGAAGGAGGGGCCCGGGGGGGGGGGGGAGGGGGGGGGGGGGGGGAGGGGGGAGGGGGGGGGGGGGGGGGGGGGGGGGTAGTGGGGGT
>NZ_JBVJHR010000039.1:23949-32987 GCF_055586705.1 Sphaerisporangium sp. NPDC049457
CTCTCCGCCCCCCCCCCCCCCTCCCTCCTCCACCCCCCCCCCCCCCCCCCCCCCCCCCCCCCCCCCCCCCCCCCCCCGGCCCCGTCGCCGACTCAGCGGGCGCCGACTCAGCGTCGCCGGGTCAGCGTCGCAGGGTCAGCGTCGCAGGGTCAGCTTCTGGTCCATTTCTGGCTGGTCGTGCCGGTGCAGGACCACAGCTGCACCTTGGTCCCGTTCGCGGTCCCGAAGTTGCTCGCCTCCACGCACAGGCCGGACTGCACGCCGGTGATGGTGCCGTCGCCGTTGACGTTCCACTGCTGGTTCGTCTGGCCGTTGCAGTCCCAGATGATCACCTGGGTGCCGTTGCTGGTGCCCCGTCCGCTGGCGTCCAGGCACTTGTTGCCGTACACCTGCAACTGCTTGCCCGAGGTGTAGGTGAACCGCTGGTTGCTGCCGGTGCCACAGTCCCACAGGTTGAGCTGGGTGCCGTTGGTGGTGCTCGCGTTCGGGACGTCGAGGCACCGGCCGGCGTTGACGTTGCGCAGCACCGACGTCGCCCCGGCGGTGGGGGTGGGCGTGGGCGTGGGGGTCGGCCCCGGGTCGGAGGAGGGGGGCAGGATGGTGATGGTGAAGGCGTCGTCGACGGCGGTGTGCGGCAGGTTGACCGTCGTGCCATTGCTGGACAGGGTCACCACGGCGTTCTGGATGGTGACCGGCCCTGAGACGGCGCCGCCGCCGTTGTGGGGGACGCGTTCGGCGACCACCCTCACCTGGTTGTTCTCCACGATGCCGCTCGTGGCGTCCAGGCGCCGCAGGTTGACGGCGATGTTGCCGGTCGTGGTGCCGCCGCCGACCAGGACCTTGGCCGTCCCTGCCGCCTTGGTGGCGAACGCGTCGTAGTTGGAGCTGGGCGTGACCGAGGCGATCTGGCCGGTCTGGGAGCCGTAGAAGGCGTAGACCCACCACTCGCCCTTCGGCTGGTACTGGCCGGAGGAGTTGTGGACCAGCAGGTTGCCCAGGTCGTTGTGCAGGTTGCCGCCGCTGGCCCAGTTGGCGCGCAGCCCGTCGGCGCCGGCCCGCTCCAGGCGCGAGATGTACCAGGCGCCGTCGGCCGGGTTCTGCTCGTTGGACGCCCCGTACTCGTTGATCTGGTACGGCCGCGGGTGGGCGATGCCGCGCGAGTTCAGCGTGGTGTCGGCCGTCGCGACGTTCGACACCGGGTCGCCGGGCAGGGAGTGCCAGCTGATGATGTCGGGGACCACGTTGTTGGCCTTGACGTAGTCCAGGTACTGGGTCCACCAGCCGCCCGTGGAGGGCACGCAGGCGCAGCTCGGGCCCACGATGAGGTGCGAGGGGAACGCGGCCCGGACGCGCTGGTAGGTGCGCCGCCACAGCTCGAAGTACTGGGACTGGGGGCGGTTCCAGAACAGCGTGATGTTGGGCTCGTTCCACAGGTCCCACTGCACCGGGGCGCCCGTGGCCTGCACGTCGCTGATCAGGCGGGTGAGGAAGTTGTCGTAGTCGGTCCAGTTGCCGTTGTCGCCGGGGAACCGCGAGATCGCGTAGCCGTCGGCGCCCCAGAGGTCGTGGACGAGCAGGATGAACTCCCCGCCCAGTGACCGGGTGCGCAGCAGCTGGGCGCGGGTGGCGTTCCACCGGCGGTCGTACTTGCCGGACACCCAGCCGCCGGGACCGTCGAGCTGTGCGCCGCCGGCCCGCATGTACCGGTACTTCACGTCGGTGAAGAAGTGGTCCGGCGGGTTCGCCCCGTTCTCGGTCATGCCGTAGATCCAGCCGGAGGCCCGGTAGGTCGGCGTGCCGCCGCCGGCGGAGAAGTCGACGGAGATGGACTGGTCCGCCGCTTCCGCCGGGGTGGCGGACGTCATGACGGGGCTGGCGACGAGCGCGCCGACGGAGAGCAGGGCGGCGATCCAGCGGCGGCCGCCTCGCCGCCCGCCGGGTGCGAGGTCCGCACGTGACTCCTCGGAGACGGAAGGACGGGGTCGATGGGCCGGCGGCGACGGCGGAGGTCGCCACAGCCGCGCTCGGTGGACGAGGTCGCGAACCTTCATTTCGGACTCCTCACTCGTGGTGCGGCGCACAAGAGTGGATCGGTTTCATGGGGGGAGGTGAAAACCCAGGATGTCCTTGTCGAATCGATTCGACCGCAGCCTAGGTCGCACCCCTGGTGATGTCAATGGCGGGTGTCGTGGACGTGAACGCGGTGGTTCCGGGCGCCCTTTCGCCCCGTGGGGCACGGGCCACCGCTCCGTGAGGAACGATGGCCCGCGCTCGGCCGGCGGGCGCCGCCCGCGTCCGCGGTGGATCGGGAATGATCCCCTGGGTCAGCGGTAGCCGGCGGCGACGACGTTGGCCTGCACCGCGTTCTCGGTGGCGTCCGACGGGTAACCGGACACCATGGCCCCCTCGTAGAAGGTGCCCGCGCTGAGGTTGGCGCCGCCGTCGGGCTTGCAGCAGTCACCGCCGCTGCCCAGGATGATCGCCCCCTGCTTCTTCATCGGGCTGTATCCCGGGGGCAGCGAGCCGTCGTACAGGGTGTACAGGTCGCCCGACTGCGCGTTGCTTCCCTTCATCGCGAACCGCGACGTCCCGTTGTTCTTGAGCGTCGCGGTGACGAACTTGCTGGTGAACGCCCTCTGGTTCGGGTTCCAGGACTGGCTGCCGCCGGGGAACAGTCCCCACTCCAGGTCCGCCTGGACCCAGGGGCCGCTGCCCGAGCAGCCGCCGAACCAGCACTGCCTGCTGAAGTTGATCGCGTCCATCGCGCCGGCCGCGTCGGCCTTGCGCGTCGTCTCGCTGTTGCCGTAGTCGAAGCAGCAGCCGCTGTTGACGTGCGTGCCGCTGGTCACCATGTACATGCCCTCGGGCGCGCTGCCGGTGGGGACGCCCGTCAGGTGGCCGTCCCTCCAGTAGCTGTTGCTGGGGTTGATGTACAGCGAGTACGCCTTGTTGCCGCCGACCGTCAGCGACTCCGACGTCGCGGTCGCGGGCCTGCTCTGCGGTGAGCCGGGGACCACGCTCGATCCCTGGTACCACAGGTCGTTGCCCCTGCCGGACTGGTCGTACACGACGGTGATGACGCAGGAGGTGCCCGAACAGAAGGAGTCCTGGACCGCCGCGTCGGCCGAGCCGCCCGCGGCCAGGACGCCGATGTTCCTGGTCGCGTTGTCGGAGGAGCGCCTGACCTGGTAGAGGTTGCCGCTGTAGGACCCGAAGAGCGCCCGCACCGTGCTGTGCGCGGCCACGCACGGCGTGCCGCCCGAGGCGTAGATGTCACACGGGCGCGCGCCGGGCGGCTGGGGCGTCGGGGTCGTCGTCGGGGTCGGGGTCGGCGAGGGGGTCGACGAGGTGTTCCACCTCTGGTTGGCCTGTCCGTTGCAGTTCCACAGGATGATGGCGGTGCCGTTGGCGGTGGCGGCCTGGTTGACGTCCAGGCACAGGCCCGACTGCGTGCCGGTGATGGAGCCGTTGGAGTTCTGCCGCCACTTCTGGTTGGCCTGCCCGTTGCACGTCCAGATGATCACCTGCGTGCCGGGCGCGGTCTGGTTGCCGTACGCGTCGACGCACCGCGTGCCGTTCAACGTCCGCAGCTCGCCGGAGGAGGTGAACTCGAACGCCTGGTCGGCCTGGCCGTTGCAGTCCCAGATGTCCAGCCCGGTGCCCGCCGCGTCGGTGTTGCCCCTGACGTCGAGACACCGGCCGGAGGCCGCGCTGACCAACGGCGCCGCCGCCGACGCCGGCACCGTCCAGGTCAACGTGATCGCCACCACCGTGGCCAGCACCGCCGCCGCACAGGCGGCGACGCGAGACGGCGAGCGCCCCCCGCCGGTCACGCGACCCGGTGACGGATCGGATGAGAATCGCATCGTTTCTCCTTAGTGAGGTGGACCAGTCGGTTCACCGGGTGCCGTCAGGTGCGGGTCCAGCGCTGGTTGGCGCCGCCGTTGCAGGACCAGATGGTCAGCTTGGTGCCGTTGGCGGTGGCGTTGTTCGGCACGTCCAGGCACTTGTTGGCGCCGACGGCGGTGATGCTGCCGTCGGAGTTGAACCGCCACTTCTGGTTGTTCTGGCCGTTGCAGTCCCAGATGATGACGGTGGCGCCGTTGGCGGTGCTCGCGCCGTTCACGTCCAGGCACTTGTTGCCGTAGACCCGCAGCTCACTGGAGCTGGTGGAGGTCCACTGCTGGCCGGCCTGCCCGTTGCAGTCGTAGATCTGCGCCTGGGCGCCGTTGGACTGCGAGCCGCCGGTCACGTCCACGCACCGGCCCGATCCGACGCCGCGGATCGCGCCCGCGCCACCCGCGGTGGGCGTCGGGGTGGGCGTGGGGTTGGGGTTGGGGTCGACGCTGTTGAGCACGTTCAGCACGGAGGTGTAGGCCGGCTTCTTGTTGTAGTTGCCGTCGAACAGCAGCGGGGTGTCGCCGCTGCGCCAGGAGTACTTGTCGGTGACCCCCCAGGTCGTGATGCCGGTGCAGCGGGGCACGTTCATGCACGCCTGGGTGACGCGCCGGTAGGCGTCGGCCTGGGTGGAGCCGGAGCCGCCGATGTCCAGCTCGGTGATCTGCACGTCCACGCCCAGGTCGGCGAACTGGGCGATGTTCTGCTGGTAGTTGGACGGCGGGTTGCCGAAGTGCGACTGCAGTCCGACGCAGTCGATGGGCACCCCGCGTGCCTTGAAGTCGCGGACCATGTTGTAGACGCCGCGGGTCTTGTTGGCGTTGGCGTCGTCGATGTTGTAGTCGTTGTAGCAGAGCTTGGCGTCGGGGTCGGCCGCCCGCGCGGCGCGGAAGGCCTCCTCGATGAAGCCGTTGCCGAGCTTCTGGGTGAAGATCGAGCTGCGCAGCGAGCCGACCGCGCCGCCGTCGGCGAAGGCCTCGTTGACCACGTCATAGGCGAAGATCTTGCCCTTGTAGTGGGCCATGACCTGGTTGATGTGGTTGGTCATCGCGCTGCGCAGGTCGCTGGCCGACATGCTGTCGTTCACCCAGCCCGGCAGCTGGGCGTGCCACACTAGCGTATGGCCGCGGATCTTCATGCCGTTGCTCTGAGCGTGGGAGACCAGCCGGTCGGCCGAGGTCCAGTTGAACGAGTTACGGTTGGGCTCGATAGGGCCCCACTTCATCTCGTTCTCTGCCGTGACCTGGTTGAACTCCCGGTTCAGCGTGGTGGTGTACGCCGACTCGCTCAGCCGGCCGACCGCGACCGCGGCACCGAAGTAGCGGCCGCTCTGCGCCGCCGCCGCGCCCAGCGTGCTCTCGGCGGCGCCGGCGGGCGCCGGCGCCACCAGCGCCGTCACCACGCCGAGCGCACCGAGAGCGCCGGCGAGCGCCGCCCTGCGGACACCGCTGAGCGGCCGCCGGGATCGAGCCGCGGGATTGACGTGTTCGCTCATGCCTGAGCCTCCGTACGTCGATGAGATTCGGTGGGTTGGGGGGAACTGCGAGGACATCGGCCCGGATGGAGGGGTGATCCGGGACTCGGGGGAGTTCGGCGTGGCAGTGGCCGCGCGGGTCCGGAGGGGGGCGCCTTCTTCGCGTCGCGACCGTCGTTCGGGCATGGTGAGACCAGCGCTCGGCCGCACCGGTCGGGGCCGCGCGCTCGTGCTCGGTGTCTCAGCCGGTCAGGGCTTGACGGCGATGCCCCCGTACGCCCAGGCGTGACCGCCTCCGGGGATCGCCTCCTGAACCGTGTCCGGCCGCCATTGCAGGACCTCGACCACGCCCGGATCGATCAGCCGCCAGCCGTCGGAGAACCGCGTCACCTCGGCGTGCGTGCGCGGCACCATGGGCGCGGTGCTCTTGTCGTAGGGCTTGGTGAACTCCTCCTGGTCGACCTGGGGGGCGAAGTCGAGGGTGATGTGCGAGAGCAGCAGGTGGCTGCCGGCCGGTACGGCGGCCTTGAGCTCCTCGACCACCCCGTAGGGGTCCTCGTCGTCGGTGATGAAGTGCAGGACGCCCGCCAGGATGACGGCCATCGGACGGCTGAAGTCGAGCACCCTTCGCACATCGGGATGGGAGAGGATCGCCTTCGGCTGCCGGAGGTCGGCCTCGATCACCGTGGTGGCGCCGGTGGGACTGCCGGTCAGCAGGGCGCGGCCGTGGACCAGGACGATCGGGTCGTTGTCCACGTAGACCACCCGGGCGTCGGGGTTGACCCTCTGCGCCACCTCGTGGGTGTTGCCCTGGGTGGGGATGCCGGTGCCGATGTCGAGGAACTGGTCGATCCGGGCCTCGGCGGCGAGGTGGTGCACCGCTCGGCGGAGGAAGGCGCGGTGGGCGCGGACGCCGGCGCGCGTGCCCGGCGAGACCTTGACGAGCTGCTCGGCCGCCTCGCGGTCGGCCGCGTAGTTGTCCTTGCCGTCCAGCAGGTAGTCGTATATCCGGGCCGGGTGCGCGATCTTGGTGTTGATGCGGCGGAAAGCCTCTTCCGCCGCCGAAGGCGCCGTCATGTCCGACATCCCTGCTCCTCGTTTCCTCTGCGTCTCATCTCTCCTCCTCGGTCGCCGCGGACCGCCGCCGTAGGGTGCCAGAGGAACGCCCGTCATACGGATGCTCTGCCACTGCCTGGTGGCAGGGGATCTGTTTTGTAGCCGATAATCACTTATGGAGCTTTGTTTCCTCTGAATCCAAGAAACCGGTGTTTTGCGATACGCGGAACTCGCATTTTCCCACAACGTCCTTCGCGTATACGGGCGAAGATCGAGAGAGGTCGCGTGACCGGCCGGAGCCGCCAGGCACGCCGATGGACCGTCGCGGCGAGCGTGCCAGGATGGCGCCGGGGCCAGAGGACCTCTTCGCGTGGTCAGGTGCGAGTCCGGCGCCGGTCGACTCCGCCGTCGCAGGACCGGGTGAACGGCTCACTGCCGCTGCCGGTGGCGTCGTTCGTGCCCATGCCGAAGCCTCCATTGCCGGGTCGATGAGAGATGTGGGAGACCCGGGCATGCCGCGACCGGCTTGTCACCGATCCGCGTCACATCCGGGAGCACCTGCCGCTCACCACCAGCTCCGGCAGGAGGAAGCCGCCTGGAGACTCAGTGTGGAAACCGTCACGTAACATGTCAAGACCGCCAGCGAACCGATTCGATCTACGCCGGCTCCCAATGCGGGCGGGCGTGCTGGTGCCACCCGGTCGCGGGCGTCGCCGGCGTGAGCGCGACGCCGGTCCCGCCGTGTCACCATCTGATGAATGTTTCATCACCCCGCTCTCCCCGCGCGGTGCGGACCGCGCTCTCGTCAGGGCGGATCGGGGCGCCCGGCGCGCGGCGGAACCGCGCCGGACCGCGGGGCTTGACGTATCTCGTCATGTCAGGTTGGCTCCGCCACACCACCACCTCTTGTCAGTCCGAATGGTTCCGGATCTACCGAAACCGTTGTTAGCGCTCACAACTAACGATACGAATCGATGTCACACAGGACCGGGCCGATCATCGCCGGGTCTGGTCGGCGGAGCCCGCATCCGAAGGTCGTGGCCGACCTTGTCGCCACCGGCCGGTTGTCGCCCTCGTCCAGGGAGGAATGTGTTAACGCTAACTCAGGCCACGCTGCCCGCAGCAGCTGTGTGATCGCCTGGGACCGCATCGGGCAGGCCTGCCGACGGTGACGGCGCGAAGCCGGCGGCGCGACCGTACGGACGCTCACCCCCCCGTATCAATAGGAGTCAGATGCGTAAGATCACTCAATGGGCGCTGGCGGCGGTACTCGCCGCGGGCTCTCTGGTCGCGATCGGCGGCGGGTCGTCGCCGGCCGTCGCGCTGGAGAATGGGCTCGCCCGTACCCCGCAAATGGGGTGGAACGACTGGAATACCTTCTTCTGCAATATCAATGAAAGCCTCATCCGGCAGACCGCGGACATCATGGTCTCCAGCGGCATGGCGGCGGCGGGCTACAAGTACGTCAACATCGACGACTGCTGGTCCACCAAGAGCCGCAACGCCAGCGGGGACCTGGTGGCGGACCCGCAGAAGTTCCCCAGCGGCATGAAGGCCCTGGCGGACTACGTCCACGGCAAAGGGCTGAAGCTCGGCATCTACTCCTCGGCGGGGACCACCACCTGTGCGGGGTACCCGGCCAGCCTGGGCTACGAGCGGCGGGACGCGGCCCTGTGGGCGTCCTGGGGGATCGACTATCTGAAGTACGACAACTGCGGCGACCACCAGGGCAAGAACGGGCAGCAGCGCTACACCGCCATGCGGGACGCGCTGGCCGCCACCGGGCGCCAGATCCTGTACAGCCTGTGCAACTGGGGACAGGAGAGCGTGTGGACCTGGGGGATGCCGGTGGGCAACTCCTGGCGCACGACGGGTGACATCGGGGCGAACTGGAACTCCATCACCGGCATCCTGGACCAGCAGGTCGGGCTGGAGGCCTACTCGGGGCCGGGCGGCTGGAACGACCCCGACATGCTGGAGGTCGGCGTCGGCTCGCTGACCGGGACCGAGGGCCGGGCGCACTTCAGCCTGTGGGCGCTGCTGAACGCCCCGCTCATCGCGGGCAACGACATCCGCTCGATGAGCGCCGAGACCCGCACGACCCTCACCAACACCGAGGTCATCGCGGTCAACCAGGACTGGGGCGGCAAGCAGGGCCACAAGATCAGCGACAACGGGAACCTGGAGGTCTGGCGCAAGCCGATGTCCGACGGCTCGGTCGCGGTCGTGCTGCTCAACCGGGGCACCTCCACCGCGACGGTCTCCACCACCGCCTCCGCCATCGGCCTCGGGTCCGCCTCCTCCTACTCGGTGCGCGACCTGTGGGCGCACACGACCGGCACCTCGTCCGGGACGATCAGCGCTTCGGTGCCCGGACACGGCGCGGCCATGTACATCGTGACCGGTGGCGGCATCGTCACCCCGACGCCCACGCCCACTCCCACCGGCACCGGCGGGATCAGAGGGGCGGGCTCCGGCCGCTGCCTGACCGCCGCGTCGCAGACCAACGGCGCCCAGGCGCAGATCTGGGACTGCAACGGCCAGGCCAACCAGCAGTGGACGCCCACCGCGAGCGGCGAGCTTCGCGTCTACGGCAGCAAGTGCCTGGACG
>NZ_JBVJHR010000040.1:0-28834 GCF_055586705.1 Sphaerisporangium sp. NPDC049457
ACCTCGCGGCGGGTGGGCCGGCAGGTGCTCTACTCGCGGACCGAACTCGGTGACCTGCTGCTCAGCGCGGCAAGCCGCCAGCCCGACGCCTGAGCTTCATACGCGCGACGGTTCGCGCAGCATACGCGGCTCCGGGCGGAGCCCCAGGATCTGCCGGCAGGTGCGCCTGCCCCTCGTCAACGTCCCCGCCACCAGGGAGCCCGCGCCCGCCGAGCTCGCGGCGACCCCTGTTGAACAGTGGCGGCACCGGCCGCATGAGCTCCTCGTGGTCGACGCCTCGCCCGCCGCCCGGATCGTCCAGGGCACGCCGCCCGGCTACGACTGGTTCGTTGCCCATCAGATGAAGGCTCCCAGGACCTGGCACCGGGGCTGGGCCGTACTGATCGGCGACGCTGCCCATGTCACCTCCCCCAGTTCAGGGCAGGGCGACGCAATGGCCATAGAGGACGCCATCCCGCTTGCCCGCTTGCCTGCGCGACCTGCCGCCGGCCCTAGCTCTCCCGGCCTGACCGCCGGCGAAGCCTGACCCTCCGATCCGGCCTACGGGCCTTCTCCCTGCAGGGATGCGGCCCGAGGCGTATGGTGCTTGTCCCTCCCGGAAATGGCCTTCGCTCCGCTCGGACTGTTCTTATTGGGGCTCCCGCCCCAACCTCAAGGCACGGCTCCACCGTCGCACCTCGAACCTTCGCTTCCTTCATGCAGCGGGATGGGAAATCCTTAGGGTTTGCCGCGGAGCAGGGTGCGGATCTGGTGGTGACCCGCCGGCGCCAACCGATCGCTGCCGTCGTGAGCATGCGACGTCTCAACGAGTTGGAAGAAGCCGCAGCAGATCTGCGGGATCTGGCCTTGGTTCTCGTCAGGTCCGCTACAGACACGGGGCGGCGGACGTCGATGGACAAGGTCCTATCCGCCTTCGGGCATACCCGTGAGTCGCTGGCCGCGCTCCCGGATGACGACGAGTAGCAGTGTCCGACGTCGTATTCACCGACCCGGCCATCGACGATCTCCGCAGAATCGGGCCGGATGCCGTACCCAAGGTCCTCAAGAAGATCCTCCTTCTGCTGGAGAACTCGGAAGCGGGCTACCCGCTGGGCGGTGAGCTGACCGGGTTCCGCAAGCTTGTCGTCGGGCGGAACACATGGAGGATCGTCTACCGGATCACCGACGACAAGACGGTTGAGATCTGGGAAATCTGGGCAGTCGGAGAGAGGGCTGACGCCGAGGTCTACGCCGAAGCCCAGGCGCGAGTCCGTGCGGCCGGAGGTTCACGGCCCGACGTTGTCCGCCTTGGCGAAGTCATCGACCGTCTGGGCGCTTTCACCGATCACCTCCGCATCGATGAGATGCCGATGCGCGAGCCGGTACCCGACTGGTTCGCCAATCGATTGATCTACACAGTCGGCATGGCACGGGAAGATGTGGCGGCACTCGACCTGGAAGAAGCCGTCGATCTTTGGGCGGAGTTCCGCCCCAAGTCCCGCTAGCTCTCGTCGGCGTCCATGGCTGACAAGCGTGCTGTTCGGTGCCGGGCTACTGCGGCATCGGCGGCACCAACATCAAGCTAGGTGACCCATCTGGGTGGGCCGCCTGCCCGACGGACCTGGTCCCGACCGGGGATCGATGCTCCAGGGCCTGTCCAGTGCAAGGCAGGTCAGTGGCGGGGTAGCACGCCCAGGAGGATTGCGGTCAGGGCCACCTTCAGGGCGTCTTTCAGCTCCATGTGGAAGCGGGCCAGCTCGGGTTCGGCCTTGTAGGCCGCCTGCAGGCTGGGTGGGGGTGTGCTGTACGCCGACAGCGCGCCGGCCATGACCATGGTCTGCAGGCTGAACAGTGTCGCGTTCTCGCCCAGCTCCGGCAGGTGGTTCTGGATCAGGGCGGTCATGGTCGTCAGGCGGTCCAGGGATGCGCGCTTGTAGCGTGCTACGACCTCGACGGAGACGTTGTGTTCCAGGACGCCGCCCTGCGCGCCGAAGAGGTCGCACAGCACCACCCGGCCGGAGAGCGAGCGGCTGACGATCTCGGCCACCGCTGTCGCCCGCTCGGCCATGGGGAGATTCTCGTCGATCCCGGCGGCCAACTCGCCCGCCAGGTCCGTCAGCCACTCCTGCAAGAAGTGGTCCAGCAGTTCTAGCAGCACCGCCTCGCGAGATTCGAAGTAGCGCAGCACGTTCGGCTTGGCCAGGCCTACCCGGCGGCTGAGCTCGTTCAGGGTGACCGCGGCCACGGGCATCTCGTCGAGCATCGCCGACGCCATGTCGAGGATCGCCCGTCGGCGGATCTCCCGCTGCTCTTCGGTGCGCGCCCGCTGGAAAGTCACGAACGCCAGCCTAACTTAAGTACCTGCGGTACGTTGACAACGTACCGGGAGTACCTTAACGTCGTGGTCACAAGATACCTTCGGTACGTTAGCGAGTTGGGAGCCTGACATGGGCGAGAAGTGGACGACGGCGAACATCCCTGACCAGCGCGGGCGGGTGGCCGTGGTGACCGGGGCCAACACCGGCCTGGGGTACGAGACCGCCAAGGCGCTCGCCCAGCGCGGGGCGTCTGTGATGCTCGCCGTGCGCGACGTCGAGAAGGGCGAGCGGGCCGCGGCCCGCATGACCGGCGACGTGACCGTGCAGGCGCTGGACCTGACCTCGCTCGACTCCGTCCGGGCCGCGGCGGCGGGGCTGCGGTCCCGGCTCGGCCGGATCGACCTGCTGATCAACAACGCCGGCGTGATGTACACGCCGAAGCAGACCACCCGGGACGGCTTCGAGCTGCAGTTCGGCACCAATCACCTCGGCCATTTCGCGCTCACCGGGCTGCTGCTGGACCTGATGCTGCCGGTGCCCGGCTCGCGCGTGGTGACGGTCAGCAGCATCGGCCACCGCATCCGGGCCGCGATCCATTTCGACGACCTGGAGTGGGAGCGGTCGTATAGCCGGGCCGCCGCCTATGGCCAGTCCAAGCTGGCCAACCTGATGTTCACGTACGAGCTGCAGCGCCGGCTCGCCGCGCACGGCACCACCGTCGCGGTGGCCGCCCACCCCGGCATGTCCAACACCGAGCTCGCCCGCAACACCCCCGTGGCCCTCCGGCTTCCGCTCACTTGGCTCGCGCCGCTGGTCACCCAGACGTCGGCGATGGGCGCGTTGCCGACCCTGCGCGCCGCCACCGACCCCGCGGTGCTCGGCGGCCAGTACTACGGTCCCGGCGGACGCTTCGAGGTCATGGGCCACCCCCGGCTGGTCACCTCCAGCCCGGAGTCGTACGAGGTGGCCGTCCAGCAGCGGCTGTGGGCCGTCTCCGAAGACCTCACCGGGGTGAAGTTCCCCGTCATTCAGTCCAAGCAGAACTCGTTTCCCTCCGGATCGGCCATCACGATGTAGCCCGCGCCGGCAGGAGGCGCCGGCTCGTCGCGGCCCAAGCGGGTGGCGCCGAACCGACGAGGCGCTCGCACTCCGCTTCGAGGGCGGCCATCCGCTCGTCGCCATGCAGGCCGGGTGCGGCGCGTACGTCCAGGTGCAGGCGGTTCTTGGCGGTCTTGCCCTCGGGGGCCTGCTGGAAGAAGATCCGAGGACGTACGCCCCCGGGGTCCTCCAGAGACGTCCGCCAGGACCTCTCAACCGAGCTCGGCCGCAATTATTGCCCGGAGAACCGCTACCACCAGCAGTACCTATTTAAGGTGCCAAATGGGTATTGCGGCATCGGCGGCACCGGTGTCAACGCAGGTGACCCTTCGGAGTGATCCCCGACGGTCAGGGGCTGAGGGCCGCTTCCCACAGCGCGGACAGTGGCAGGGCCCGCATTCGGTTGCCGAATGGGAGCGTTTCCTGACCCGCATAGAGGACGAAGCCCGCGATCAGGCGGTCACCGAGTTTGCGGGCCAAGTGCTGGAGTCCCTTAAAGTCGTCTGCGCGTACGGTCTCCGCCGCCTTGACCTCGATGCCAACGACCTCGCCAGACGCTCGTTCCAGGATGCCGTCGACCTCGACATTGTCTCGGTCACGATAGTGGTAGAGGCGTACGGGCTCCTCCGCCCATGTCAGTTGGCGAGCCAACTCGCCGAGGGCGAAGTTCTCCAGAAGAGGCCCCACTGGGGCGGTTATGTCGGTAGTCCGGGCTGGGGTGAGGCCTGCCAGGTGTGCCCCCAGCCCGGAATCCACGATCAGTAGCTTGGGGGTCGCAACCGCCCGTGTTGTGGCGTTGGACGACCACGCCGGTATCCGCTTGATGACATAAACCAGGTCGAGCAGGTCGACGTACCGTTTCACGGTGTTGCGCGGAAGCCCAAGGTCACGGCTGATGTTGTCGATCACCGTCAGGCCGCCCATACGTCCGCAGAGGACGTTCAGCAGGCGCCGCATGTCCGCCGGCCGCTCGATATCGGAGATCTGTCTCACGTCCCGGTTGATCAGATCGGAGATGTAAGACTCGAAGAACCGTGCCCTTCTCCGATGCGTAGGACGGTGGACCGCTTCCGGGTAGCCGCCCCTCAACGCGCGGTCAAGGTAGTCAGTTCTGCGGAGCCGGGATCTCGGAATTTTGAGGTCAGGCCCCTTCTGGAACGTCGCATCCACGAATCCGTCGGCGCTTCGCTGGATCTCCCCCTGGGAGAGCGGCCAGAGTTCGATTGTCTCGGATCGACCGGGAAGTGCGTCGGGAAGATCTCGTAGACCGAGTAGTCGAGCCGAGCCTGTGAGCAGGAAGCGTCCAGGGCGAGGGTCAGCGTCCACTTCGCGTTTGATGGCGAGCAGGAGGTCGGGTACGCGCTGGACCTCGTCGATGAGCATGAGACCGTCATGGTGGACGATCCCATCGGGATCCTGTCGTGCCGCAGCGCGTACCGCCGTCTGATCCAGATAAATCTCCTGTGACCCCGGAGTCCTTTGCGCGATCGCCTGGGCCAGGGTGCTCTTGCCGACCTGCCTGGCACCATTGATCACTGCGACGCGGGTGTCGGCCAGTGCCTCCACAGCCATGGCTTCCGCACGCCGTGGGAAGACCGTCAGCTCATCGGTGTCCATCGGCCCAGGATAGGCCGGTACATCTCTACGTGTGGCAGATTTGCCGCACTCCTTGTGGCAGATCTGCCGGAGGGTCCATGGCTGATCTGCCGAACATCTCATAGCAGTTCTGCCGCTTCTTGTGGGGCCATACCCAGGCGTGCGGCCTGCTGTACGGCTCGCGCCGGCCCTGTGAGCGTGAGCCGTTTTGCTGCCAAGAGCCGGTTGCTTGCACCCCTTCATTACGAGGGAACAGGCAATCACAGCCTCCCGTTTAGCTCCCCAAGCAGGGCATCTGCCTTCGAGAAGATCCGCTGACGTCCATTGGTGTGCGCGGCGATTGTCACTCAGTTCTGCGGTTGCCCGAGCGTCTTCGCCTGCCTCAGCAGCTGAGCTTGACGACTTCGGCCGCCCATCGAACGTATGGCCCGTTGCTGGGCTCAACCAACCTCCCCGTTGACGTTGGCCCATCCCAGAAGGGACATGTACACCATCGTCATGTCAGATCACACTCGTTCGCTGTCAGGGATCGCGCGCCTGTCCGGTTCAGGAGGTGAAAGCAACCAGATAGGAGCGAGCCATGAAGCACCGCATCGTCGTCCTGGGAGCCGGGTACGCCGGAGCCAACACCGCCGGTCGTCTCGCCAAGCGGCTGCACCGCGACGACATCGAGATCACCCTGGTCAACGGCGACTCGGAGTTCGTCGAACGGGTGCGCATGCACCAGCTCGCGAGCGGGCAGGATCTGCGGCCCCGCCCGCTGGGCGACCTCTACGCGGGCACCGGCGTACAGGTCAGGACCGCGCGGGTCACCGCTGTCGATGTGGAAGGCAAGACCGTCGATCTCGGCGCTGAGACCCTTGGCTACGACACCCTCGTGTACGCCCTCGGGAGCGCCGCAGCAGATCACGGCGTCCCCGGTGTCGCCGAGCACGCCTACAACGTGGCCGGGAAGCAGGCCGCTCTCCGGCTGCGGGCGCGCCTGAGCGAGATGGAGCCCGGGGGGACCGTGCTGATCGTGGGCGGCGGCCTGACCGGCATCGAGGCGGCCACCGAGATCGCCGAAGCCCATCCGGACCTTCAGGTCGCCATCGCCGCCGGCGGCCGCGTCGGCGGGTGGCTCAGCGACAAGGCCCAGCGCCACTTGCGCGGCGCCTTGGACCGGCTCGGCATCACGGCCCACGAGCACGCCGACGTCGCGCGCGTCGAAGCGGACGGCGTGGTCACCGCTGCGGGCACGGAGATCCGGGCCCAGGTGACCGTGTGGACCGCGGGTTTCACCGTGCACCCGATCGCGGCCGCCACCACCCTTGAAGTGTCCGCCACAGGCCGGATCGTCGTCGACGCCGGCATGCGATCGGTCTCGCACCCCGATGTGTACGCCGTCGGTGACGCCGCGCTCGCCGAAGGAGCGGGTGGCAAGCCGCTGCGGATGTCCTGCGCCTCGGGCAACCTGATGGCGTGGCTGGCAGCCGATGTCATCGCCGCGCGCTTGACCGGTCGCAAGGTTCCCGAGACCACGATCGGCTACTCCGGGCAGTGCATCAGCCTCGGACGCCGCGATGGAATCATCCAGCGCGTGACCCCCGACGATCAGGTCACGTCCACCGTCTTCACGGGCCGGACCGCCGCCCGCATCAAGGAGATGATCTGCGCTGGCGCGGCCTGGAGCATCTCCCACCCGACCATGATGATGCCGAGCCGCCGCCGCCACCTCGCGGTCACCGGCGCAGTGGAGACCCGACCCCTCACCCGGTCATGACGAAGAGCGTCGCCGGGCGAGCGTGGTTGCCCGTTCGCCCGCCCGCTGCATACGAGCGAACTGCTCGGGCGTCCCCTGTCGCTGATGCGGCTGCGCTACGGCGGATCCGCCCCACTGGGCACAGCCATCTACGTGACCGGCACTGGTGAGTACGAAGATCAGGTCTGGTTCGACGGCACCACCGAGGACACCTGCGACCTTCACATCACCAATGCCTGATCGCATACCAGTGGCATATCGGCAGTCGAACCGTTAATCCCTGAAGAACTTACGATTGCGACCGCGAGAACTTTCACTACAGGGTTGAAAAGGGGAAGGTCGGCAGTTCGGCCCTGCCCCTGACCACATCCTCTGAACAGCCCAAACGCCCCGAAGCTTGATCGCTCCGGGGCGCTTTGTGTTGGCCCTGACGGAGGGTCACGGGGCGGCAAGGGCCTCGGTGGGGGAGAGGTGGGCGGCGCGCCAGGCCGGGTAGATGCCGGCGAAACCGCCGATCACCAGCGTGGCGACCACGCCGCCGACGCCGGCCCACGCGGGCACCACCGCGGGCCAGTTCTGGTACGTCGCGTACGCCCCCGTCACGGCGATCCCCAGCAGTGCGCCGCCGACGCCGCCGAGCGCCGACAGCAGCAGGGATTCGGCGAGGAACTGGATCCTGATATGTCCCCGGGTGGCGCCCAGCGACCGGCGCAGGCCGATCTCCGCGCGCCGTTCGAGCACCGAGATGACCATCGTGTTCGCTACGCCCACGCCGCCGACCAGCAAGGCCACCGCGCCGAGGCCGAGCAGCAGCCCGGTCAAGGCCGTGTCCGTGGCCTGCTTGGCCGCGAGCGCGTCCGACGGCCGCGACACGTCCACCTCGTTCGGGTTCTCCGGGTTGGCGGTGGCTCCCAGGACAGCCTTCACCGCCAGTACGGCGTCGTCCCGCGTACGGGAGTAGACGGTGGTCGGATACCCGTCGAAGCGCAGGGTGGACTTCGCCGCATGCCAGCCGACCAGGGCGGCGAAGTCCAGTTCCGGCGCGAGGACGACCGGGCGCAGGACGCCGACGACGGTGAACCACTGGCCGCCCAGCCACACCTTCACGTCCGGGGTGGCCCTGACGACGCCGAGCCGCTTGGCCGCCGAGGCCCCGAGCACCACGGCGGGGTACCGCACGGTGGCCGCGTTGAGCCACGTCCCGTTGGCCACGCTCGCACCCACTGTGCCGAGCAGGTCGGTCCGAGCGGCCATCACCGTCAGGTTGCCCGTCTCGCCCGGCGGGACACGGTCACTCCGGTACACGTTGGCGCTGGTCAGCGTCCCCGTGGCCGTCACCGAGAGCACCGGGCCGATCCGGCCTATCATCGCCACCGACTCCTCAGGCAGGTGCGACTGGTCGCCGTGGAGGGTGTGCCCGGGGGACACCCGCAGCAGGTTCGTGCCGAGTGCGGCGAGCTGCCGGTTGAGGCTCTCCCGGCTGGAGCTCGCGATGCCGACCACGCACACCATCGCGGCGATGCCGAGCGCGATGCCGAGCGCGGACAGGAACACCCGCAGTGGCCGGGCGCGCAGACCGGCGGCGCCGACCCGGAAGGCGTCCGCGAGCGAAAGATGCGACGGCGCGGTCATGCGACCACCTGCCCGTCGCGTACGTGCACCAGGCGGTGCAGCCCTGCGGCGAGGTCCCGGTCATGGGTGATCACCACGACGGTGGTGCCGGTGGAGTGAAGGTCCCGCAGCAGCCGCATCACCTCCGCGCCCGAGGCGGAGTCGAGGTTGCCGGTCGGCTCGTCGGCGAGCAGCACGGGCGGATCGCCCACCACCGCGCGGGCGATGGCCACCCGTTGCTTCTCCCCGCCGGAGAGCTCGTGCGGGCGGTGGTCCAGCCGGTCGCCCAGTCCCAGCCGCTCCAGGGTGGCGGTCGCCCGGCGGCGTCGCTCGCGCAGCCGGACGCCGGCGTAGAGCAGGCCGTCGGCCACGTTGTCCACCGCCGGCACGCCCGCCGCGAGGTGGAACTGCTGGAACACGAAGCCGACGGTGCACCCCCGCAGCGCCGAGAGCCTCCGGTCCGGCAGCCGGGACACGTCGGTTCCGGCGATCGTCACCGTCCCGTTGGTCGGCAGGTCCAGCGCCCCGATGAGATGGAGCATCGTCGACTTGCCCGATCCGGATGGGCCGACGACGCCGACCAGCTCGCCGGCGTCGATCGTCAGCGAGACGTCGCGCAGCGCCTGGAAGCCGCCCGGGTAGGTCTTGCCCACTCCGCTGAGGACGATCATTCGGGCACCCCCACGCGGGTGCCCTCGGTGATGCCGTCACCGCTGACCTCCACCCGGCCGTCGCCGAACATGCCCAGACGCACGGGCACGTACCGGCTGGTGGAGCCGGTCACCACCTGCAGGCCGTAACCGCCCTCGGCGAGCACGGCCAGCGCCGCGACGGGGACCGTGAGCACGTCGCGCACGCTGTCCGACACCAGGCTGACGACGACCGGGGCCCGGTCCAGCCGGCCGATCTTCGACTGGTCCCGGAGGGTCACGGTCACGTCGATCGTCGCGGGGTGCTGCTCGTCCGGCCCGGGGGTGGCCGCGGTGCCCACCTCGGCGATCCTGCCCTTGGCGGTCTTGCCGTCCGGGAGTTCGACCGTCGCGGGCAGCCCCCGCCTGACGAGGGTTTGCAGCGCCACGTCCAGGGCGATGCTGACCACCTTCCTGGTGCGGGTGTAGGCGAGGATCGGCCCGCTTCCGGGGGTGCCGAGCCGCCCGGTGAGTGACGCCACCCGTATCGCGCCGGGCGCGATCACCACGGACGCCGGGTCGAAGACACCTGTCTGGGTAAGCCCGAGATCCTTCTGCCACCGGCGTACGGCGACCGCCGTGGCCCAGGTGTACCGGCGGTCCACGGTCAGACCCGGGTAGCCGAGGGCGGCCAGGTTATGCTCCACCTCCTCGACGTCCCTGCCGGCGTCCCCGATGCGCAGCTGCCGGTAGAGCGGGAGCCTGCCGTAGAACAGCGGCACCGGGTCGTCGTCCGCCCGGTAGACCGACCGGCCGCGTTTGATCGTGGCGCCGAGGCGCGGTAGCCAGGTGAGGGTGCCGGAGCCGCGTCCGGCGACGGTCACCGACGCCCCGTAGCCCAGCACCCCGTTCACCTGCTGGCTCCGGGTCAAGGTGGTCCGGGTGACCGGAGCGGTGGCGGGTAGTGCCCTGGTGGTGCTCGACGAGGTGGACGGGCTCTTTCCGCCGAAGCCGATCGCGGCGGCCGTCACCAACACGACCGCCAGCAGAGCCGACCCGCCCACCAGCGCCGTCCGGGTCGGCCGGTTCACTTCCCCTCCTTCTGTTCCTGGGGCAGCTTGTCCTTGCAGGCCTCGATGGCCGCCTTGTAGACCGGGTCGCTGTCGAGCTGGGCCCGGGTGACGTTCGCGAATCGGCCCTTGATCACCATGTTTCCGTCGGCTGGGTCGGGATCGGTCATCTCGACGTCGTGGGCGCGCATGCACACGGCGAAGGCCCGGAGCTGCTCCAGTTCCTCTGGCGGGGGGCCGTTCTCCCGCATCCCCTCCGGGAGGAAGCGCCCGCACGCCTGGTGGGCGGTTCGCCACGCGCGTGCTTGCTCGCCGCTCGGCGGGATGAGCCTGAGAGGTTCGTTCGGGCCGAGATCCGGCATGGTCTGGCCGTGCTCCCGCATGCACCTCACGTAGGCGGCCGGATCGCCGGCCGGGGATGCGGACGGGCGCGCGCTTGCGGTGCCGCTGGTCGCCGAGGCGATACCGGTGCCCTCGGGGGTCTTGGTGCAGGCGGCGACCGCCAGCCCGCACAGCAGGACGGGGATCACGAGAATTGGTCTCATGCTGTCGAGGTCTACGCCGCGGCTGGTGACAGCACCGCTACGTCCGATGTCGGACCGATGTCATCCCCGGCGACGCAGAATGACCTCATGCGAGTCCTGGTGGTAGAGGATCACGTCACGCTGGCCCATCGGATCGCCGAAGGGCTCCGAGACGCCGGGATGGCGGTCGACGTGGTCACCGACGGAGCGGCCGCCATGGTCGAGGCGGCCGCCACGGCGTACGACGTGATCGTGCTCGACCGGGACCTGCCCGGGGTCCACGGCGACCAGGTGTGCCGATCGCTGGCCGGTGGCAGGGCCTGCATCCTGATGCTCACCGCGGCGGCCGGGGTCGACGATCGGGTCGACGGGCTGGAGCTGGGCGCCGATGACTACCTGGGCAAGCCGTTCGCGTTTCACGAGTTGGTCGCCCGGGTGCGCGCGCTCGGCCGCCGCGCGCCGTCCGCGCCGCCGATCGTCCGCCGCGGCGACCTGGTCGTGGACCGGGCCCGCCACCGGGCCAGCCGTGGCACCCGCGCGTTGTCGCTCACCCGTAAGGAGTTCGGGATCTTGGAGATGCTCATGGCCGCCGACGGCGGCGTGGTCAGCACCGAGGAGCTGCTGGAGCACGTCTGGGACGCCAACACCGACCCGTTCAGCAACATTGTCTCGGTCACGATGACCCGGTTACGCCGCAAACTCGGTCCGCCGCCGGTGATCGAGACCGTCGTCGGACGGGGTTACCGGCTGTGACCCGGCCGCGCCTCACCATCCGGGTCCGCCTCACGCTGCTCTACACCGGCCTGTTCGCGGCGTGCGGGGCGATCGTTGTCGCCATCACCTACTTCCTCGTGGCCGGGCTTCCCGAGATCCAAGGCACGGGGACGCGCCCGGCGGACAATGCCGAGCAGTTCCTTACATACTGCAGGCAGGCCCTCCGCGTGGACGCCGACCCCGGGCTTCAGGCCAAGTGCGACCTGGCCTACCTGGAAGGCGTCGTGGCCGGCGCGGCGGGCCAGCGCGAGGCGACCCTGTCACACCTGCTGCGGTACTCGCTGATCACCCTCGTGGTGGTCGTCCTCCTCGCCGCGCTTGCCGGGTGGATCGTCGCCGGGCGGGTGCTGCGCCCGGTCCACCGCATCACCGCGGCGGCGCGCACCGCGTCCGAGCACAACCTGTCGGCGCGGGTGTCGCTGACCGGCCCGCGCGACGAGCTGCACGAGCTGGCCGACACCTTCGACGACATGCTCGACCGCCTGCAGGCCGCGTTCGAGAGCCAGCGGCGGTTCATCGCCAACGCCAGCCACGAGCTGCGCACGCCACTGACCGTCATGCGCGCCACCGTCGACGTCGTCCTCGGCAAGCGGGCACCCACGGAGGCGGAGCTGCTGAGCATGGGCCGGGACGTCCGGGTCGCCGTCGACCAGGCCGAGGCGGTCGTGGGGGCCCTGCTCACCCTGGCGCGGAACGAGCGCGGGCTGAGCGTCCGGGAGAAGGTCGACCTGGCCACCGTGGCCGAGGACGTCCTCGACGACATCCGGCTCGGCGACCGGAACCTGCACGCGACGCTGGAGCCGGTGGTGACGTGGGGTGACCCCGTGCTGCTGGAACGGCTCGTCGCCAACCTGGTCGACAACGCGATCCGCTACAACGTGCCCGGCGGCGACATCTGGCTCACCACCTCCGCGATGGACGAGCGGGTCACGCTTTCGGTGACCAACACAGGACCGGACGTTCCCGCGGATCGCGTCGACGCCCTGTTCGAGCCGTTCCAGCGCCTGCACGATCGCACCACGTCGGACGGGTTCGGGCTGGGACTGGCGATCGTCTCGTCGATCGCCGCCGTGCACGACGGTGCGATCACCGCCGCTCCCCGCCCGGATGGCGGCCTGCGCGTCACTCTGACGGTTCCAGCGGCCGGGCCTGCACCGCGCGAGCAGTCGTCAGATCGCGCCCATTGATTGGGCGACCCAGATCTCGTCACATCCACGCGGGCCGCGCTCGGTCCGTATGCGATGACAGGCGGCGGCGCCGGTGGAGCTGGCCCTCGGACTACTCAGCCACCGCGACGCAGGGGTCCGACAGAGTGCGATAGCAGTCCTTGGACATCGCGATGACGACCCGGAGACGGCACTGCGCACCATAACCGCCATCGTCCCGCTTCTCCATGAGGATCCTAAGCCAAGAGTTCGTGCACAGGCGGCGCAGCAATTGGCGATCTTATCCAGCGAATACGACGTGTCATACAGCAAGACGATCAACGAGGCGCTCGCCCAGCATCTCGATGACAAGGTGCCGGCCGTCCGGTGCCATGCCCTCGAGGTGCTGATGTCCTCGACTGGATCGGATTCGAGGAGTCTGTTGGAGCGACTGAAATCCGAGCTGACCTCGCCTGATGTCGACCCGAGTTTTGTACGGCTCAGCTCGACTATCAAGTGGCGAATCAAGGTCCCAGAGGATATCCGAAGCGATCTCTACGACGCCCTGGTCTGGCTGTGGGACACCCGATGGAGCGAGCAGGCCGCACCCGGGGAGCATCCAGGCACCGATCGGCTGGACATGCTGGTCGATGCGATGAAGATGTTGCGCGGCCGACCTCGGCCATTCAGCCGGTATTTCACCCTGAAGATCGATAAGTAAAGAAGGTGCCCCCGGCCTGCGATGATCTGACTGCTGAGATCTGAACATCGCACAGAACGGACGCACCCCTTCCGGGCGAAGGTATGGCATGGCACCGCCGCTTGTCCGTCCAAGGGGACAGCGAAGAACTCATCGGACACGCAGGCGCCATACTCCTGCGCGAATGCGCTGATCAGACATCATCGCGGTCTTAACTGGGGACTTCTGCCGGACTCTCGGGCGCGCGGGGCGGTGCGTGCCCGGACCGGCCGAAAATCCGCAGCCGGGCACGGCTGCCGACCGGCGCGCCCGGCGGGCCGCGCAGCGGGCTACGAGTGGGACAGTGTGGATCAACATACCGTTGAACACGCGTTCTATCGGCGGCCACCATTAATGAAGCAACCGTCCGAGTCATGCCGGACCCTGCGCGCCGGCCCCGACCTCAGGGGAGACGCCGTGCCAGCGACAGACAGCGGCAGCCACCTGACCTCAAGCCACGACCACTCGATCCGCCAAGAACCGGTCAAGATCGAAAATAACTTATCTGCCGCTCCGCCGGCGTGGCAGCCGGCCGCTGGGGCATCGTCGTCTGGATCAGTCGCCGAGGATCCGCTCCCACAGCAGCCCGTCCCTCCAGCTTCCGTCGAGAAAGATCGAGGAGTGCGCGACGCCGTACGGGCTGAACCCATTGCGGCGCAGCACTCGCTGCGACGGCAGATTCTCCAGATTGGTGGACGCCTCGGCGCGGTGCAACCCGAGTTCGTCCGTCATTACCCGGAGTACAAGCCCGACAGCGTGTCCGGCGTGCCCTTGATTCTGGGCGACGCTGGCGATCCAGTATCCGACGGAGCCGCGGCGCAGGTGCGGCTGCGGCAGAATGCCTCCGACGGTGACCTGCCCGACCACCTGATCGCCGGCGAGCACCACGCCCGGCCAGACTGTGCCGGACCGGTATCCGGCCAGCAGGCTGTCAATCCGCTCCGCCTGGCCCTCTGGAGTGAAGAAGTCGGCCGGCTGGGCGGGTTCCCACGGCCGGAAAGCCTCGAAGTCCCGCACTCGATGCGCGGCTATCGGGGCGGCGTCGGTGGGCTCGATCAGGCGGATCCTGGTGCTGCTGCGCATGGGCCGATCCTCGTCGCGGCGCATCGGATGGGGCGGCCAGCCTATGCGAGGATGCCCGCGCCGCCACCTACGCCCGCCGGAGGACCGAGCCGATCACGCTCTCGTGTTCTCGATACCCCGCAGCCGGGCCGCTACTACGGCTTTCACTGGTATGGCCGAGCGAAGCTCGCCAACCTCGCCTACACGGTGGATCTGGCGGAGCGGCTACGCCGAGGCCGTCCTCCGGCTCAGCCGGCGGCCGGCCCCGCTCACCTCGACCTGACCTCAACGTGAGAGAAGGCCAGGTGGGTCGGCCCAGCCGTGGAATCCGCGGCGCCGGCCAGAAGGACGTGAGATCCGCCGTACGTCCCGTACTCCCGGATACCCCGGCCTGGGGGCCGGTCCTGCGAGTGCGCGGTCGCGTCTTTCACCACCGATCGGGTGACCTGTGGTTCTGGAACCCGCTGCCGCCCGCGGCCGTGTCCAGGCTCTGAAGGTCACCGCGCGATCGGCGGCACCGGCGCGGGCCGCTCCATCGGCCTGACGACCGGCGAGGCCTGACCTCATCGACATGAGCCGTTCCCTTCCTGCGGGTGCTGCCCGTTGAGCCGGATGGTTTTCATGGAGGACGGTCACGGCTGGGTGGTGAGCTCCTCCAACATGGCACGGACCGGTGTAGCCGCGTGCTGGAGGAGATTCTCGAGCTCGGGTCCGGTGGTGGAGAACTCCCCGCGGCGTGCTGCTCGGAACATGCCGAGCAGTAGGTTCGTCTGATCCGCGGGCACACCCTGGCCGATCATTGTGGCCGTCCAGGCCGCGTCGTCGGCGACGACGCGGCGGATGGTGCGTCCGGTGAGTTCGGTGACGATGCCGGCGATGTCTGCGAGGTCGAGCGCGTCCGGTGCGGTAAGTGGCGGAGTCGGGCCATCGAACCGGCCCTCGTCGGCGAGGACGATCGCCGCCGCCTCGGCGAGGTCGGCGTGTGAGGTCCAGGATACGGGCCCATCGGCCGGCGCGACGAGTTCGCCGGTCTCGAGCGCACGGCCGAGAAGATGCCGGAGCGTGCCGGCGTAGAACCCGTTGCGCAGCACCGTGAACGGTGTACCCGTCTTCGACAGGTAACGCTCGGTGGTGGCGTGGTCGAGCATCGGCGCGAAGAGCGAATCCTCGGCGGCGCCCTGGTGGCTGGTGTACAGGATGCGCTTGGCTCCGGCATTGCGAGCGGCTTCGATCGCCGCGACGTGCCGGGCGACCGCCGCCTCGCCTGTCTGGTCTATCGAGACGATGAGCACTTGTGTCGCGCCCTCGAACGCATCGGCGAGGGAGTCGGGGTCGGTGAAGTCGCCGCGCCGCACGCGGACCCCGCGTGCGGTCAGGTCGCCGGCGCGGACGGTGTCGCGGACGCTCACGCCGACCCGGTCCGCCGAGACCCGATCGAGCAGCCGATCGACGATCTGAGAGCCGAGCCGGCCGGTGCCGCCGGTAACGATGATCATGTTCTCCTCCTTCTGCTAACAATGGAACGCCTATGACGTTACCATCGTTAGCAACGGTGATAGCAAGGGGGCGTTATCATTGACTTCGTGGCAGAGCCGGGACCGGATAGCGCCAATAGGCACAAGACGCGAGCGAGCATCGTGGAATGCGCGGCGCAACTACTGCGTGAACAGGGCGCAAGTGCGGTCACCACCCGTGCGGTCGCGCGGGCGGCCGGCATGCAGGCGCCGACCATCTACCGGTTCTTCGAGCACAAGGACGCACTGCTCGACGCCGTCGCCGAGCACGTCTTCGCCACCTACGTCTCCGGAAAGACCGTCGCGCAGGACAGCGGCGACCCTGTCGCCGATCTACGGGCAGGGTGGGACACGCATATTGGCTTCGGTCTCGCCAACGGAGCGTTGTTCGGTCTCCTCATCGACCCTGGTCGTGCGGCCAACTCGCCTGCGGCCACCGCCGGCCTGGACGTTCTGCGCGCCAGAGTGCGCCGCGTCGCGGCGATCGGCCGGCTCCGGGTCCCCGAACGGCGCGCCGTCGAACTCATCCACGCCGCCGGCACCGGTACCGTGCTCACCTTGCTCGCCACCCCGCCGGAACACCGGGACCTCGACCTCGCGGACGCGGTGTACGAGGCGGTGATGCGATCGATCCTCACCGACATGCCAGTGCTTCCCGCCGACAGCGCGACCGCGGCCGCCGTCGCATTCCGGGCCGTCACCCCGAAGCTGACAATGCTCACCGACGCTGAGCGCGCCCTGCTGACCGAGTGGCTCGATCGAGCCGGCGACGGCACAGCCACCCCCCGAGCCCCAGCCGACCTCGACTGAGACCGTGATCAGGCGCCGTCAACGTCGGGAAGTCGCCTCTGACCTGCCTGGTCGGGGTGCGCTCCGCGATAGCGAGGTCCCAATGGCCCGGTGCTGATCTGCTCGCCGGTGGGTGGCCGGTGTTCCTTGGCGAGATCAAGGCGGGTCGGTCGCAGGCTGCCCCGGCCTTGTGACGCGTCCCCCCGCGCTCGGCTCACCGCCGACTCGAACCGCTCTACCGTGAAGCCGAGGAGGAGGCCACGTTGACGCTGATGCGGCCCAGGCCGCGGTCGGCCGGCACGAATGGCCACAAGGACACCGAAGAGATCGTGGTGCCGACCTCACACCACAAGGCCTCGCACGAGGACAACCGGCGGGCAGGCTTCTGATCCCATCGGAAGCACTGATGCGACCGGCGTGTCGTAGGTCTCCCGCATAGGGTTTGGCGGTGATCGCCGAGTCTGTCTAGTGGTACCGCAAAATGGTACCGTCGGTTGTATGGCTGAGACGCGGCTTCGGCTGCCGGATGAGACGTATGAGCAGATCAAGAAGATCGCCAGTGGCGACGCGCAGAGCGCCAACTCGACGATGGTGCTCGCCATCGAGGAGTACATCCGCCGGCGCAGGCGCGAGCGTTACCAGGCGATGGGGCGCAAGATCGCCGAGCGGGACCGGGAGTTGCTTGAACGGCTCGCGCGGTGACCGTCTATCCGACCATCGAGGATCTTCTCGCTCTTGCCGAGGCGGTGCTGCCGGTGGTCCCTGTTCGCGATGGTGGCCTGCTGCACGCCGCGGTGCTCCGGCCGCAGACAACCGTGTTCGGTGACGACGCCTATCCGGATCTGTGGGAGAAGGCCGCGTCCCTGATGCAGAGCATCCTGATCGGGCATCCGCTGGTGGACGGCAACAAGCGACTCGGCTGGGCGGCGGCCGTCGCCTTCCTGGAGGACAACGGGGAGATCCTGGAGTACCGGGACGTGGACGAGGCCGAAATGCTGGTCATCGCCATGACGACGGGGGAGATGGAGGACATCCCCGACCTGGCGCGGCGACTCCGCAAGCTGCGTGGGTGGGTACCGGCGAACTGATGACGCGTGATCGCCATCTGGCGCGCGAGGTGAATCGCTACCACCAGCAGTACCTTTTCAAGGTCCCCAACGGCTACTGCGGCATCGGCGGTACCAACGTCAAGCTAGGTGACCCATCCGAGTGGGCCGCTTGCCCGACGGGCCTGGTCCCGACCGAGGAGTAGCGCCGACTTCACCGGCACGGCTCGCGCCCGGTTTCCGAGCGCGAGCTCGCTGTCGTCCTTTCGTCGATCCGGAGAGTCGACGAAGCCGATCGCTTCAGACGACAGGACCTGAACGCATCGCTTCGGGGCAAGTGTGCTGGTAGATCGGTGCTTTCCAGCTAGGTTGGCGTAGACTCCGGCTATGACCGCTGCTCCTGAAGAGTACGAGGACATGCATCGGCTGGTCGATCAACTGACGCCTGACCAGCTCCATGAGGTGCGCGCGCATACCCTGCGTCTCGTCCACTCCGGTGAGGGTGAGTCGGGTCAGGAGTGGCCTCCTTCCTGGTTCGGTTCGGTGACCACCGAGCGGGACGACATCGCCGAACGCACTGAGGATCTCCTGCGCCAGGGGTATGGTCACGAAGTGTGATCGTTGTTGACACCGGCCCCATCGTCGCCGCTGCCATCCGAAATGACTGCAGGCACGATGTCTGTGTAGAGGTGTTCAACCAGTTCCGCAGAGAACGACGCGAACTCCTCGTTCCGGCTTTCGTGGCAGGTGAGGTCTCCTACATGCTCGGCAAGATCGGCGGAGCCAAGGTAGAGGCCGGATTCCTGCGCTCGCTGAGATCTGGAATCTTCGACCTGGTCGGTCTCACAGGCGATGATCTCGACCGTATCGCCGACCTGGTGGAGCGCTATTCAGACCTTCCTCTCGGATCGGCGGACGCCTCGGTGGTCGCCGTCGCCGAGCGTCTTCGCATCGCCGAGGTGTTCACCCTGGACACCAGGGACTTCTCCGTGGTGCGGCCCGCGCATGTCACCGCCTTCACCCTGGTTGCCGGCTGACCGCTCCATGCCACCGGCTACATCGCGTTGGTAGGCACGGCGTCGCCTGCCCGATCGGTCTGACCACCGGCGAGGCGTAGACCAGCGGTTTCATCAACATCCTGGCCCAGGATCATCCGGCAAGCCCGGACCTGATCTTGGGCCGGTCCCATCGTCAATCTTCAGTTGAGGTTTGACGGAGCCAGTTCGGCCCAGAAGCGCTCCCTGTATCGATAGCCGCTTCCGGCGTAGCGCCATTCCCCGGCCGTCACTGTCTGACGGTCGCCGGGATCTGGCAGGCCACGTCGTAGCCGAGACTGTTCGGCCTGGTGATCCGCGCGGACCCGCCGCAGCGTGCCGAGCGTGGTCGAGTAGTGGCGGCTCTTGGTGGAGAAGTGGCCGCGGTAGCCGAGCATGTGCGCCCACTGCCGGAGGCGGATCAGGCGGTATTCGGGCTGGCCAGCAAGGGCGAAGCAGGTGTAGATCATGCGCCGGGCATGCTCGGTGACGCGCAGCGAGGCCACGTCCCATGCCTGCCGGATAGGCCTGTTCACCATCCTGGCCGACTAGGCCCCCTTGGTCGCGTACTTGGCGACGTACGACGCCACCCGCTGGTCGGCCAGCCCTTCCAACGCCGTGGCTTTCGTTACGTGGGTCGGAGAGGGCATCATGGGCGTTGAGGGGGTGATTGGACCACGGCAGGTGAAATCCGGGGCGCGATCCCAGCGGTGCGATCACGGCGGGAGGTCGCGCCGGCGTTCGGCCGACGCCAGAGCGTCCGGCCTGATCCGCTCCAGGAACTCACCGCCCCTGGCCAGGCGGCGTGCCACGGGCGTGTCGAGCCCGAGCTTCCCCCGCCGCTGCGGATCACGCTCGCGCCCGATCAGGCCCTGCTGGATCCCGAAGGCCGACGCCCTCCTCCGCGTCATCATCACCACGCGTACGTCTGTCCAGGACGATGACGAGCACGGTCACGCCCGCCGTCAGCACCGACGTCAGTGCTATGGGGAAATGCGATCCGGCCACCGGGAACAGTTGCCAGGACAGGTTGAGCGTCAGGTGGAACAGCGCCATGGCGAAGACGCTTCCACCCATGTGGCCGTACATCCACACCATGATCACGCGCGTCGCGACGCTGCCCAGCGACCACCAGGCGATCCACGACGCCGGGCGGCCTACCTGAAGCAACGCCGTCCAGTGCCAGACCGCCCAGACTGCTCCCAGGATCAGGCCCGCCCGCGCCTGCCCCCACCGGGCCAGCAGAGGCCCAGTGGCATAGCCCGACCATCCCAGTTCCTCGGCCAACGCGCCCACGAGGAACCCGGCGGCCAGGAGCGCCGTCGAAACCACGGAGACGCGCGCGTCCGGCAACGCGGCGCCGGACAGCCGCAGCAGCACGTAGGACAGGACCACCACGGCCGGGTACAGCAGCAGAGCCGGTACGAACCACACCTTCCGGCGGACCCGGTCGGCATCGAGGACTCGGCCGGCCAGCGCCCGCACTCCCGCCGTCCCGCTCTCGCCGAACGCGAGGACGAGGGCGGCCACAGCCGGGCAGACGATGGCGAGCCCCGTCAGCGGCACGCCCGGCACGATCTCCACGCCGGCCACCGAGCCGGCCACCACGAAGGGGACGGTGAACAGGAACACCAGCAAGAAGAACGCTAGGATTCGTAATTGGATACTTGAGATACCATGTCTCATGACCCAAAGCTACCCGCCGAACCGCGGCCCGTCGATGCCCCCCGGCCCCGCCCGGCGCCGCCGCCGGCTGACCGACGAGGAGACGGAACGGCGGATGCTCGACACCGCCTTGGCGATGGTCCACCGCGACGGCCTGACCGTGGGACTGGACCACCTCGGCTACGAGGACGTCATCCGCGACGCCGGAGTGTCCAGGGCCGCCGTCTACCGCCGGTGGCCGTACAAGGACCTGTTCTTCAGCGACCTGCTGCGCGAGCTGGCCGGCGGCGCCGCGCCCGCAGCCACGCCGACCCTGGAGGCCACCCGGGACGTGCTCGGCGCGGTCCTGGCCGCCCGCGCCGGGGATCTGGCGACCCCGGAGGGGCGCCACGACGTGGTCACCGAGCTCCTGCGGGTGACTGCGGTCAGCGACTTCGAGGCGGTGCACGGCTCCCCGGAGTGGCGCACCTACCTGGCTCTGCAGGCCACGTTCCTGAGCCTGCCTGAAGGGGAGCTGCGCGCCGACGTCCAGGCCGCTCTCGCCCGTTCCGAGCAGCGGTTCGTCGAGCGCGTGGCGCACGGCTGGGAGACGGTGGCGACGGCGCTGGGCTACCGGCCGCGGCCGGGCACGGGCGGCGGCTTCCCGCTGATCGCGACCCTCGCCTGTGCGACGATGCGCGGCCTGGTGCTCATGGCGCTGTCCGACCCCGGCCTGCTCGCCCGGCGCGTGTCCGCCAACCCCACCGGGGTGAGCGCCGCCGCCGACTGGTCGCTGCTCGGCCTGGCGGCAGCGGGCCTCGCGGTCACCTACCTCGAACCCGACCCGGACGTCACGTGGGACGACGATCGGCTGGCGGCCCTCGGCGAGCACGGGCATGCCGGGTGAGCGCGCTCAGCCTGGACGGGGTTCCCGGATCTCGACGCCGGCGGCATCAACGAGGCCTCCAACGACTGGAACTTGGCGGACGAGTTGCTCGACCATCAGAGCTATCCCGCCTCTTCGGCGATATACCCCCGGACGGCCCTCGTGGGCCACGAGATACAGCATTCGATCGGCTCCGGCGTGCGAGCGGCCTGCCGAGGGGCAGGGCGCCCTTGGTCTTACCGTGCAGTCCGGTAGCGGGGGCGTAAGCCGATCATGGGGTCGCGTTGCCGGTGTCCCAGGCCCAGGCGGCGAGCGGTGCCGAGCACGTGGCCGGCGGGTGCGGGTCCGGTTCGAGCGTCGTCGGTCACGGTGACCTCCAGGGCGTGCCCGGTGAGATCACCCACGGTACGTGTGCGGCTGACGGTCACCTCCACCCGGCCGGCCATCACCGCGTGGCGGCGCACGTTGGTCAGTGCCTCCACGACGATCCGGTACGCCGTCGCGGCCACTTCCCTAGGCACGAGGCCATCCGGGTCTTCGAGTCGCGCGTCGATGTCAAGGTGAACAGCTGCGGTGCTGGAGAGAGAGAACCGATCGGCCAGCTCCCGCAGGTCCGCCAGGGCCGGGAGCGGCGTCGGGCCCGCCGGCTCCCCGGTCGTGGGATCGTCCGCGTCATGCAGCATCCGCACGGTCCGGTCCATCGACGTGAGCGCCTGGAGCGCCGCCTGTTCGATGCGCTGGAACGCGGCCTCCGCCTGCGGCGGGTCCTGTTGGACGAGGATTCGGCCGGCCTGGGCTTGGGCGAGCATCCCGCTGACGTCGTGGGCGACGAAGTCGTGCAGGTCGCGGGCGAGCTGCGTGCGTTGCGCCTCGCGTGCCGCGCGTACGGAGCGGACGCGACGGTCGTCCAGGGAGCGCAGGTACAGTCCGACCGTGGCCGCGAGTGCCGCCGACAGCCCCCAGACGGCGAAACCGGCCAGCGCCGCCAGGGTCACAGGCCCCGGCCCGAACCGCAGCAGCAAGGCGGGCGTGGCCACCCCCGCCAGTCCTGCGCCGATGAGCGCGTGACGGGCAGGCGCGGCACGTACCACCAGGATGATCAGGATGAGCAGGTTCGCGGACTCGCCGACCATCCAGCCGGCCGCAGAGGTTTCCGCCCTGTGCTCCTCCCCGAGCAGCAGGACACCGGCGGTCGCGGCCAGTGACACGATGTCCGCCCCGCCGGTGACCGCCGCGATCCGGCGACCGTCGTACGGCCAGGCGGCGAGCACCCCGAGCGCGGCCGCCATGGTCAACGACATCGGCACCGTGGCCGGCGGCCCGTAGGCGGGTGCGGTGGCGATCCCGGTCAGCGCCACGAGGACGGCGGCGGCGGCGCCGGCCCGCCGGCGCCACCGCCGGGCTCCGCTGATGCGTCTGCGCATACCCCGAGCCTAGATATCCAGGCATTCCACCGGCATATGCCGAACGGCACCCTCACACGCCCGTATCCGCTTCCCCCATGCCGTTCGGCACATGGGCCGATGGCCATGTCTGCTCGACGCTGGATGCAGGACGCGACCTTCCAGTGTCGTCGACACGGGCTCGCCACGCCGCCTGGGGTGCCTCCCGGCCGGGGCGCGTCAGGACGCGATCGCCGAACGAGATCGTTGGGATGTGATGGGCGGATGCTCCGCTGGTGGAGGTACTGGCCGGCCTGGTCCGGATACGCCGCGGCCGCTTGGTCGCTGTCATACGGGGCGCTCGGGCTCTTCTGGGCGCTGGGCGGCGGCGGTTTCCCGTTCGCGCCCGTCGATGACGCCCATGCGTCGGGTTCGATCCTGGAGGGCGGCCAGGTCGGGATCGTCGCGCCCGCCATGGCCGTCATCGGACTGGTCGGCGCGATGGCCGCGCTGGCGATGGCCAGGGAATGGGGACGAGACGGTACCCGCACGGCACTGGTCGTCTTCGGCTGGGTCCTGGCCGGAACGCTCACTCTGCTGATCCCTGACTACACCCTGCTCGCGCTGGTGGCCTTCGCCCCGCTGCTGCTGGTGTTCGCCTTCACCGGGGTGCCCGGCCCGCAGGACGGCATCGGGGACATCCTGTACTGGCATCGGGTGAACCTGATCGTGGTCTTCGCCGGCGGCCTGCTGTGGGCCCTGGCGACCCTCGCCTACCAGAGGCGCACCAGGCAGGCGTGCGCGCATTGCGGCCGGCGCGGCGCGGTGACCGGGCGGTGGACCACGCCGGACGCGGCGCGCCGCTGGGGGCGCTGGGCCGTCTACGTGGCGTGCGCCGCGTCCCTGCCGTACGAGGTCACCAGAATCGCCTGGTATTTCGGAATCCCGCTCGGCATCCCCGAGGACTTCGCGCGAATGATGCGGGAGACGCCCGCCATGCTGGAGGTGGGGCTTGGGTGCGCCATCGCGTCGATCTGCGGAAGCATCCTCGCCCAGGGGCTCGTCCGCAGGTGGGGTGAGGTCTACCCGCGCTGGGTCTGGTTCAAGGCGGGCGAACGGGTCCCTCCGGCGCTCGCCGTCATCCCCGCGTCCATCGTGGCGGTCGTCCTGATCCCCGCCGGCCTGATGAACGTCCGGATGGGCGTTGATCCCGCCATGTGGGGCGCCAACGCGCCGAGCATGTTGTGGATCGTGTGGGGCGCCGCACTCGGCGCCGCCGCCTGTGCCTACGGCTTGCGCCGGCGCGGAGCCTGTCGCTACTGCCACGTGGCCGAGGACTCCGACCGCCCCGCCGAATTAGGGTCGGCGTCCACTTCGCGTTTGATGGAGAGCAGGAGGTCGGGTACGCGCTGGACCTCGTCGATGAGCATGAGCCCGTGGCAGATTTGCCGCACCTCTTATGGCAGATCTGCCGAGAGAGTGGTGGCCGTTCTGCCGCTCATCTCATGGCAGACCTGCCGATCTCTATGGCAATAGGGCGGCCGTATCCAGTGGTGCGGCAGGGCGGCTCGCTACTGCGGCATCGGCGTCGCCTGCCCCGTCGGCCTCACCACCGGCGAGGCGTGACCTTCCCGAACACCACTGGCCCTTGATCGCCTGGTTTGCCGGTCTGCGATCGAGGGCCAGAGTCTTCTGCGGCGACTGTGGGTCACTCCGGGATGAGGCCCGCTTCGTGGGCGAGAATGGCCGCTTGAACCCGGTTTCGCAAATCGAGTCGGGTGAAGATGGCGCTGACGTGACCCTTGACGGTCCCCTCGACGAGCCCCAGTCGGCGGGCGATCTGGGCGTTGGACAACCCGGTGCCCAGCAGGGCCAGCACGTCACGTTCCCGTTGGGTGAGCGCCGCAGTGCTGGTGCGCGCGGTGGCCGCGCGGCTGAGTCCCGAAGAACGCAGTTCACCGATGACCCGTGCGGCCACCCTCGGTGACAGGTACGCGCCGCCGGCGGCGACGGCGTGGACGCCGGCGATCAACTCCCGGGGGTTGCCTGACTTGAGCAGGAAACCGCGGGCGCCTTCGTCGAGCGCCCGGGCCACGTAGGCGTCGTCGCCGAAGGTCGTGAGGATGGCGACGGCGACCGACGGTGCCGCGCGGGAGATCTCGGCGCCGGCGGCCAGACCGTCCAACCGGGGCATGCGAATGTCGAGCAGGGCGACATCCGGGCGGTGCGCGAGGGTGAGCTCGATCGCCTCCCGGCCGTCGCCGGCTTCGGCGATCACGTCGATGTCGGGGTCGGTGGCCAGGATGGCGCGTACGCCGGCTCGGATCAGTTCGTCGTCGTCGGCCAGCAGAATCCTGATCATGATTCTTCCCGGTGGGGCAGCGTGGCCGCGATCTCGAACTCGTGGCCACTCGGTCCGGCATGGAAGGTTCCGCCCACGACTTGTACGTGCTCCCGCAGTCCTAACAGGCCGGTACGCGTTCCGCGGCCTCGCCGCGCGTTCCGCGGCAGGGCATTGGTGACGGTGACCGCGGTGACGCCGTCCGCGGTCGCCAGCCGCACCCGTACGGCCGCTCCGGCCGCGTGCTTCGCGGCGTTGGTCAGCGCCTCTTGGACGACCCGGCGTACGGCGGCTTCCACTGTCGGCGGCAGGTGCCGTTCGCCTCGCCACTCCAGCGTCACGGGCAGACCGGCCCGGACGGAGCGTTCGACGATGTCCTCGAGGCGTTCCCTGACTGGTAGCAGGGGCGCGGGCTCGTCGTCTCGCAACAGGGTGAGGATCTCGGCCAGCCGCTCGGTCGCTTGTCCGGCGCCTGCGCGCAGCTCCGCCACCGCCGTCCGGTGCCGCTCGTCGAGCTCGGGTGCCATCTCAAGCGCTCCGGCGCGCAGCGCCAGCAGGCTCAGCTCGTGTCCGAGCGTGTCATGCATGTCGCGGGCGATGCGGTGGCGCTCCTGCATCCGGGCCCGCTCGTCGGTGAACGCGATCAGTTCGGCCTGCTGATGGATGGAACGGCCCAGTGTCCATGGTGCTATCACGGTCAGGCCCAGCAGCAGAAGGCCCGTGCCCCACGTGTCACCCACGGCCAGGGAGAGCAGAAGGTTCAGCGTGGCCCCCGCAGCGAACACAGCCAGCGCAGGGGCAGGCTGGGGCGTCCGCCGACCGGCCAGCAGACTGAGTACGAAGACCGCCCCGGCGAAAGCGGTACTCCACACCGGGACGGCGTCGGCCATACCCAGCGCCGTCACGGCGCTCGTCACGGCGCACAACCCCAGGGAGATGACCGGGTGCGAGGCGGCGAGCGCCGTGGCCGCGATGAGAATTGGTAGGGCCCCCGCCCATGCCCACACGGGCAGCTCGGCAGAGGACAGAACGATGACGACCAGCAGTGCCGCGAGCACGCCCAGCGCCCATGGGGGTGCGGGCCACCTGGTCCGCCACCCACGGTCGTCCTTCATCACGCCACCGACGCTATCTCGTGGCAAGTTGGGCGAATTCCTCCGGTACAGGTGGAGCTTCGGGCGAGCGGCGGGCACGGACCAGCGCGACGACGCGGGCGACCAACACGCTGACGTTCATCACGGTCGCGACAGCGGACCAGGCGACCAGAGCCGCCGAGTAGTAGCACAGTTGGAGGAAGGTGATGTCTCGTCCGCCTCCGACGAGCCGGCCGAGCAGGTCGGGAAGGTTGATCAGCAGGGCGAGGGGGACGAGCCGAGGCGCGAGCCGCAGGGCGAGACGCCACGACGGCCGGTTGGCGAGCCGGCTCGCCCAACGCCGCGTACGCCGCAGGTTACGGACGCCGAGGAACACGCTCACCAGGGTGAGGCCGGCCAGCAGGAGGTCGACGATGAGCCGCACCGGAGCGCCCGCTTGTGGCTTGCCGCCGGTCACGAGGGTGGCCAGTTCGTCCGTCAGCGCGTCGACTCCCTCGTTGGCGAGGCCGATGCCGCTGTTCCCGATGACCGCGATGCCGTAGCCGCCGGGGAGGAGGAGCTGATCGGCGGTGTAGGTGAACCAGATGCCGTTGTGGTGAATTCGGCCTTTCTGGTCGGTGTCCCAGCCCATGCCGTACGTCCACCGCCGGTCGGAAGACGTGTGCATGGCCGTGACGCTCGCGGCCGAGAGCAGGCGTTTCCCGTTCGCGGCCTGGCCCCTGTTGTTCTGCGTGATCAGCCATTGCGCCATGTCCTCGGCCGTGGTGATCACACCGTCGGAGCCGTTGACGAACCGGACCGGCTCTTCTGCGGGAATCGACATGCCGTATGCATAAACGTATCCCTTGCGCACGGTATCGGGGAGATCGCGCGGAGTCTGGTTGATCGTGGTGGTCGCGCGCATGCCGATCGTTTCGAACACGTGACGCCGCATATAGTCCGCGAACGGCTCGCCGGTGACGACTTCCACCAACCGGGCGGCGAGGTGGTAGTTCGTGTTCGTGTAGTAGTGCCTCATGCCGGGTTCGGCGGCCAGCGTCGCATCGCGCGCACGCGCCACGGCGGCAGCCGGCGAGGCCGGTTGCGGCAGGCTCTTCTCCGGGAAAGTGCCGTCGGTGATCGCCGAGGTCTGGTTCAGCAACTCACGTACCGTGATTCGCGTACCGCGCGGGTCGGCGATCCGGAAATCCGGCAGGTAGTCGCGCACGGGTGCGTCCAGCGTCACCGTCCCCGCCTCGGCCAGTTGCATGACGGCGAGCGCCGTGAAGGACTTGCTGACCGACGCCACCGGCATGGGTGTCGTCGCGGTCACCGCGGCGCCGGTCGAGTCATGGCCGTACCCGCCCGTGTACAGCACCTGATCGCCCTTGGTGATCGCAACGGCGATGCCTGGATAGCCCGACCTGCCCGCGAAGTCGGACACCACTCGTTGCACGGCCGCCTCTTCAGGTCCCGTGGCCGCGAACCCCGGGCCCGCTGACAGCACCACAAGCCCGGCGGTCGCCGCAAGGCCCAGCCACCGTCCTCTGCTCTTCCACACAACGCCGCTCCCGTCGTCTCGTTGACGACGGCCACGCTAGGTATCGCATCGTCCTGTCACAGGACCCGAAGGACACGGCCCACCCCTGACTTTCGTCAGGTCATCGTCCTGTGTGCCCGATCTACCAGAGGCTGTCAGGTCGAGAAACACCTCGGTTTCCGGGCATTAGCCGCCCGGCCTGATCAGAGATCTCGTTCGCTTCCTGGGCAAGGAGCACAGGCCGGGAGTGAGGACGTCAGCCAGGGGTGTTCGTCGGCTCCCACGTCTTGCCCTCCTTGGCCGTGGCGCCGGATCACCGAGCGATCTGTTCGGTTCGCTTTCTTGCCTGAGGCGAACAACTTGGGCGTATCCAACCTCCCTGACCGGCGCGCGATCCGTAAGGTCGTGGTTGGGACCTGCCCTTGCTCGCGTCAGGGACGGGCGATCAGGTCGCCGGCGTGCAGGGTCGCGGCGAGTAGCTCGGGGTCGCCGGTGCAGTCGTAGGACTCGACGGCCGTGTCGGCGAACTTCAGGACATGCTCGTCGCCGTGCTCGGCTGCCCGCTGGAGCGCGTCCTCGCGGGTCAGCTCGGGATAGCGCCGGACGATCTCCGCGCGCGGGGCCGGCCGGGCCGGGGCGTACGTCGCGATGACCGCCACCACGGCCGCCCAGGCTGCCGTCAGACTCGGCAGCCACTGCTCGGCCGGCAGGACGGGGAGCACGTGCCGTACGGCGTTAGGCGCGGTAGCGGCGTGGACCAGCAGGACCGGTGAGCCGTGGCCGAGTCCGAGGTACGCCTTGGTGGCGCTGTCGACGAGCGACTCCAGCCGTTCCGGGACCTCCTCGGCGGACGCGGCGGGTTTCAGCGCGCGCAGGCTCGCGGTCCAGCCCGAGCTGCGCTCGAGCCGGTCGAGCCGGTGGGCGATGAAGCCGTTCTGCTCTTTCAGCCGGGTGACGGCCGGCAGGGCCTGTTGCGGGGTGAGGGTGCCCTGCGGCGCGACCACCCCGGCGAGCTCGCGGTAGCGCGCCGCCCAGAACGCCAGCCCGTGGGCCAGTTCGTCGAGGGTCTGGCGTGCTGGGGCGCAAGGGGTGCCGCGCAGTGTGCGCACCGCGTGACCGACCCGGATCACGCCGTGGGTCGAACCGGCCACGATGCCCGGCAGCAGCCGTGGCCACCACTCGGCGAGCACTTCCTGCCACGGGTGCTCGGCCAGCTCGTGCCGGAAGTACGCGGCCCAGTCGGGCAGCCGTCGCGCCTGGCCCAGCGCCGTGCCCCACTCGCCGGGCCGGATGGCGGCG
>NZ_JBVJHR010000041.1:0-4445 GCF_055586705.1 Sphaerisporangium sp. NPDC049457
CCCCCCCCCCCCCCCCCCCCCCCCCCCCCCCCCCCCCCCCCCCCCCCCCCCCCCCCCCCCCCCCCCCCCCCCCCCCCCCCCCCCCCCCCCCCACCTCACGTGGTGATTGGGATTCCGCCCCGGGAACGTGGTGGCGTCAGACGCGGGCCCACTTCTGGCCCGAAGAGCCGTTGCAGGTCCAGATCTGCGCCTTGGTGCCATTGGCGGTGCCGTTGCTCGCCAGGCTCAGGCACTTGTTGGCGCCGATGGCGGTGATGGTGCCGTCGCTGTTGAAGCGCCACTTCTGGTTGTTCTGGCCGTTGCAGTCCCAGATGAGGACGGACGTGCCGTCGGCGGTCGCCGCGCCGTTGACGTCGAGGCACTTGTTGCCGTACACCCGCAGCTCACTGGAGCTGGTCGAGGTCCACCTCTGGTTGGTCTGGCCGTTGCAGTCCCAGATCTGGGCCAGCGCCCCGTTCGACGTCGAGGCGCCGTTGACGTCCAGGCACCGGTTGGAGGCGGTCCCCTTGATCGTGGTCGTGGTGCTCGGGGTCGGGGTCGGGGTCGGGGTCGGGGTGGGAGTCGGCGTCGGGGTCGGGGAGGTGCCGGTGCCGAAGGTGAAGGCGTCCAGGTCGAACAGGCTGGTCGAACCGGTTGTGCCACGGAAGACGAAGTACAGCGTCGTGGGCGTGGTCGGCGCGCCGCTCAGCGTGGCGGTGGCATCGACGAAGGTCTCCCAGTCTCCGGTGACCGGCGCGGTCACCGTGCCCAGCAGAGTGCCGGTCGCCGAGCCGGCCCGGACCTCGATCCGGCCGCCGGCCCCGGCCGACGAGACCCGTGCGGTGATATTGGTGGCGTTGCCGAGGTTGTAAGGCGTGAAGGAGATCCAGTCACCGTCTTCGATGTAGCCGGCGGTCTTGCCGCCCTCGGCGCTGGTGTGGTCGGCCGTCTGGATGCCCTGCTGGGCGGCGAAGTGCTCGGCCTGCCGGTGCCGCGGCTGCAGGGTGTGGGTGCTGGTGGCGGTCAGGCCGCCGTTGTCGGTGTAGGACGCCACGAAGAGGCCGTAGAGGTTGGCCGCGGCGTCGTGCTCGCCGTCGGACGGCACCGTGAGGGTCCCGCTGCAGCCGGTCTTCTCGGTGATCTGGTGGCTGTGGCTGTCATGGCCGAGGAAGTAGGTGACCGTGACCTTCGAGCAGTCCAGCGCGCCGTCCTCGGCGTCGCTTCCGGTCACCTGGAACGGCACGCTGTCGCCGAAGGCGAACAACTGCCCGTCGCCCGGCTGCGACAGGGTGATCGACGGCGCGGTGTTGCCGACGTTCACGATGACGCTCGCGCTGCCGGTCAGGCCCTGCGGGTCGCGGACGGTGAGCGTGGCGGTGTAGGCGCCGTTGGTGGTGTAGGTCTTGCTCGGGTTGGCGGCGGTGGAGGAGGTGCCGTCGCCGAAGTTCCACGAGTAGGTCAGCGTCCCGCCCTCGGGGTCGGAGCTGCCGGAGGAGGAGAAGTTCACCGTCAGCGGGCTCGCGCCGGAGGTCTTGTCCGCCGAGGCCTTGGCGATCGGGTTGCGGTTGGCGGCGGCGCCGATGTACTCGATGCGGAACAGCGCCTGGTTGTTGCTCCCGGTGCCGTAGTCCAGCACGTACAACGCGCCGTCGGGCCCGAAGGCCATGTCCATCACCTGCGTGCCGCTCCACGGGAACGCCGAGATCTCGCCGCGGCTGCCGTCGCTCTTGACCTCGATGGCCTTGATCCACCGTCGGCCGTACTCACCCGCGAAGAACCGCCCGTCCAGGACCTGCGGGAACTTGACGGAGGAGTTGAGGTTGGGGTCGTAGCGGTAGACCGGGCCGCCCATCGGCGACTCCGAGCCGCTGCCGAACTCCGACGGGGAACCCGAGTCGCCGGCGTACTTGATCCACGCCGGCTTGGCCGCCGGCAGCGTGGTCAGGCCGGTGTTGCGGAAGGAGTTGTTGGTCGGGCCGCCGGAGCAGTTGAACTTCGGTCCGGTGCTGTTGCTCGCGAAGTTCCACTCGTTGTAGGTCTCGGTGCTGGTGTTGCTGCCGGTGCAGTACGGCCAGCCGTAGTTGCCGGCGGCGGTGATCCGGTTGAACTCCACCTGCCCCTGGGGGCCGCGGCTGGAGTTGGTCGACCCGGCGTCGGGACCGTAGTCGCCCAGGTAGACGATGCCGGTGGCCTTGTCCACGCTCATCCGGAACGCGTTGCGCAGCCCCATCGCGTAGATCTCCGGCCTGGTGTTGGCCGTTCCCGGCGGGAACAGGTTGCCGCTCGGGATGGTGTAGGTGCCGTCGGCCTGCGGCTTGATGCGCAGCACCTTGCCGCGCAGGTCGTTGGTGTTGGCCGCCGTGCGCTGCGCGTCGTACTGCGGGTTGCGGTTGGTGCGCTCGTCCAGCGGAGAGTAGCCGCTCGACTCGAACGGGTTGCTGTCGTCACCCGTGGTCAGGTACAGGTTCCCCTGCGCGTCGAAGTCGATGTCGCCGCCCACGTGGCAGCACATGCCACGGTCGTTGGCGACCTCCAGCACGACCTTCTCGCTGGACAGGTTGAGCGTCTCATCGGAGTTCAGCGTGAACCGGGACAGGTTCAGGTGTCCCTTCCACGAGTCCCACGTGCTCGACGTGCCGGTGGAGGGAGCATCGCCGCTGGGCGTGCTCAGCCGCGGCGAGTAGTACAGCCAGACGTAGCGGTTCGTCGCGAAGTTCGGATCGACCGCCACACCCTGCAGACCCTCCTCGTCATGGGTGTAGACGTTGAGCCTGCCCGCCACCTTGGTGTTGCCGGACGCGTCGGTGACCCGCACTGTGCCATCGCGCGCGGTGTGCAGGACCGACCGGTTGGGCAGCACGGCCAGCGACATCGCCTCGCCCAGCTCGTTGCCACCGCTGGCCAGGTTGATCTGCTGGTAGTCGGACGCCGAGATGGTCAGAGCGTTGGCCGGCGGAGCGGAGAGCAACACTGTTCCGGGGATGATCAGCGCGATCGTGGCCAACATGGCGCGCCACGAATTTCGAGACATGAAAAAGGTGTTCCTTCCTGACGTGAAGAACTCAGGCCAGGGCAAGGCGCGCCGTCGCGCTGTTGCCGGTGGCAGTGGGACCAGAGGTGCCGTCTCTGGTCCCTGCGTCGGGGCGGGCGGCAGCCCCGGCGCGACTCGCGGCTCACCGGCGCTGATCGCCGTTCATCGCCGGCCGGCCTGGTCGTTGCGGACCCAGATGCCGCACTGCGCCCCGTTCGCCGGGGAAGAGCGAGACATGTCCGAGCAGTGGTCCGAGCAGTGGTCCGGCCCACGTTCCCCGATCGCGCTCGTGGCGCCGGGAGCGGAGGACGGCGGGAGCGAGGTGCCGTGCTACGGCTCCGCTCCACGGCTCGGCGGAGACCACGACGGCCTGGGCGTCCGCGTGGCTCGATGCTGCCGGGCGGACGGGACACCGTCGCCGGCTCCGGTGAAGGCGGGAGACAGGGCGCTTCCCCGGTCCGGCCCTCGCGAGGGTGACCGAGGCGCCCGCCGCGGGACTACGGCGGCGAGCGGCGTGCCGAGCTCGGCCTGGCCGGTCCCGCCCGTCGAGGATCGCCTCGTCCGCGGTGCTCGTTCCGATCGGTCACGTGCTTCTCCAAGTGGGCGCGGCCTCGCGTGGTATGACATGGGATGTCTACGCGAAGCATGGAAGCCGACGTGGCCGACCACGATGCGGAGGGGCCGCGAAGCGCCTCCACATCCGCCGATGTGGTCCAGCCGTACAGGCCCCGGAAAGAGTGTCACCCGAGGTCTTGGCTACCAATTACGTTCCGATCGTCCCGGCCAGTCAAGACCTTAGGTATGCCTATTTTCCGGGTGCGAGGCGTCGGCCCGGACGGCGGCGGTCGTCATTTCCCTGCTCACCTGCCCGAACGGGCACGCTCCCGGGACCGATTCCGGCGATCTTGTCGCCTGAAATGTTTCATACACAAAGATGGGATGTCTGGCGCGTCCAGGGCCGACCGCAGGGCCATGGGGCTCGTCCCGATCACATGGCCGGCGCGAGACGTGTGAACGTTTCATCCGCGTACGTTCTGGGCGCCGGCGAACGTCCCTGGCGGGGCCCCGTCGCCGCCTTCCGCGGGCCGAGGGGGCCGGCCGGGCTCTTGACAGGTGGCGCGCGGGTCGTGTGTGCTTCGCTGCGCCTGGTGTCCCCTGCAATCCGCCGATGGCGGGAGCTCCGGGCTTGCCGTAAGAAGTTAGCGCTAACAACGTGGCCGCGCCCGTACCGGGTACGCGGCGGGACCGGCGCAGGCCGCCCCGCACGTATACGAATCGGTTCGACGGCCACTGTGGAGGCGTCGTCACCAGCTCGTGATCTGTGGGGTCACCGAGCCTTGGGGGGGGGGGGGGGGGGGGAGGGGGGGAGGGAGGGGGGGGGGGGGGTGGGGGGGGAGGGGGGGGGGGGGGGGGGGGGGGGGGGGGGGGGGGGTGC
>NZ_JBVJHR010000041.1:4455-19486 GCF_055586705.1 Sphaerisporangium sp. NPDC049457
CGTTCCGCCTTCCGTTGGGTCTCTTCTTCCCCCTTTTTTCCCCCCCTCCCCCCCCCCCCCCCCCCCCCCCCCCCCCCCCCCCCCCCCCCCCCCCAAGGGCGCGGGTTCGTGCGGGCGAAGGCCGGCTGAAGGCCGGCTGACGTGCCGGCCGGGGCCTACCGCAGGCCTCCGACGGCCAGGCCGCCGCGCCAGTGCCGCTGGAGGGTGAAGAACGCGATGATGAGGGGGACCACCGACACCAGGGCGCCCATGATGATGAGGCTCCAGAGCGAGGTGCTGCCCGCGTTGTTCGCCGAGGCGATTCCCTGCCAGACGCCCAGTCCGACGGTGACCGGGAACAGGCGGTTGTCGGAGAGCATCGCGAGGGGCAGGAAGTAGTTGTTCCAGGACGCCACGGCCGACAGGAGCAGCACGGTCACCACCGCGGGCCGCATCAGCGGGAACGCCACCTGGATGAACGTCCGCATCTCCCCCGCGCCGTCGACGCGCGCCGCGTCCAGAATCTCGTCGGGGACGGCGTCGCGGGCGTAGACGTGCATCAGGTAGACGCCGAACGGGTTGAGCAGCGACGGCAGGATCACCGCCCAGATCGTGTTCGTCAGGCCGAGCCCGGAGAACATGATGAAGGTGGGGATCACCAGCGCCGTCGCGGGCACCATCAGCGCGCCGAGCATGACGGAGAAGCTGAAGCGCCTGCCGGCGAAACGGTACTTGGCGAATCCGTAGCCGGCCATGACCGACAGGATCGTGGCGCCGATGCCGCCCGCCAGCGCGTACAGCGTGGAGTTGAGAATCCACCTGCCGTAGATGCCGCCGTCGTAGGTGAACAGCCGGGTGAGGTTCTCGAAATAGTCGACCCGGTCGGTGAACCACATGGTGTTGCCGCCGCCGAACAGGCCAGGGGCGTCTTTGGAACTGTTGACGATGACCCACCAGAACGGCACGAGGAAGTACACGACCAAGAAGCCGAGCAGCACCTGCAGAGGGAGGTGGCGTTGCGGCCTTCGGCGTCCGGCGGTGCGGGAGGGGGCGGTCATCAGAGGAAACTCCTCCGCTTGCGGGTGAAGAACAGGAAGGCGTAGACGCAGACGAACACGACGCCGCCGAGAGCGAAGGAGATCGCCGATCCGTAGTTGAAGTTCGCGAGCGCGAACGCCTGCCGATACGCGTACATGTTGGGGGTGAAGTCCGGTGAGATCGTGCCGGCCGCGAGGTAGCGCAGAATCTGCGGCTCGTTGAAGAACTGCAGGGTGCCGATGAGCGAGAACACCAGGATCAGGAGCAGCGCGGAGGAGATCAGCGGGATCTTGATCCGCAGCGCGGTCTGCCATTTGCCGGCGCCGTCCATGCGGGCGGCCTCGTAGAGCGTCGGGTCGATGCCCTGCAGCGCCGCGTACAGGATGATCATGTAGTACCCGGCCCACTGCCAGGTGACGACGTTGATCAGGGCGTAGAAGATCAGGTTGCTGCTGAAGAGGTCGGGCGCGGTGGCGCCGAACAACCCGAAGATGTCGGTGAGCGGCCCGAAGCTCCTGCTGTAGAGAAAGCCCCACATGACGGCGCCGATGACCGTGGGGATCGCGTACGGCAGGAAGATCATGAGCCGGGAGAAGCGGGTGAACATGGATGTCACGGCATCCAGGATCAGCGCCATGGCGAGCGCGATGATGATCTGCAGCGGGATGGCGACCAGCGAGAAGCGGATGACGAACCACGCGCCGGACAGGAAGCTCGGGTCGGTGAACGCCTTCGCGTAGTTGTCGAGGAAGACGAAGCTGGTGCCGCCGATCAGCTTCTTCTGGAAGAGGCTGAGGTACAGCGCGTACCCGAGCGGCGCGATGAGAAAGGCCAGGAAGACGATCCCGAACGGCCCGACGAAGAGCCATCCCATCAAATGCTCGCGGAGGCGCACCTTACCGTGGGTCTTGGGTGTCTTCTCTCGAGTGCGCGGCGCACTCTCCTCGATAAGGAGGGTCATCTTGGGCTCCGGGATTTCGATGCTTGGAGATCACGGGTGGGCCGGCCGCCGGGGACGGCCGGGCCCACCCTCTGTCGTCACTGAACGGTGAATCCTTGTTCCTTGGCGTACGCCGCCACGTCCTCCTGGAGCTTGTCGGCGGCCTGCGCACCGGTGACGGAACCCTTGATCATCGCGCTGACCTGCTTGGTCATGGCGTCGAAGTAGTACTGGCCGAACGGGCTGTAGGTCATGCCCTTGTAGGCGTCCGCCGCGGGGACGTAGACCTCCTTGTTCGCCTGCTGGCCGCCGAAGAAGTCCACCTTGGCGTCCACGAACTCGGGGGCCTTGAGCGCCTTGAGGTTCAGCGGGAAGATGATCTGGTTGGTCCAGCCGTCGGTGAGCGACTCGTCGTCGGCGTAGAGACCGTAGGCCACCTTCGCCGCGAGTTCGGGGTTCTTCGCCTGGCTCGTCACGGAGAAGGCGGACCCGCCCCAGTTCACCGACACCGGGTTGTCGGCGTCCCACTGCGGGAGCGGCGCCACCGCGAACTTGCCGGTGTCCTTGCCCTTGCCGACGCCGGCGCCGGTGAGGTAACCGGGCGCCCAGGCCGCCGAGATGTACGTCGCGTACTTACCGTTGATCACACCGGAGATGTACTCGGGCGTGAACTGGTCCTGCGTCCCGACCAGGCCCTTCTTCGCGAGACCGCCCCAGTAGTCGAGCACGTCCTTGGACGCCTGGTCGTTCAGCTTGACGCCGATCGCCTTCGGCTGCGCCGGGTCGTACGCGAACGGCGCCGCGCCCTTCTGGATCTGCAGTGCCATCAACAGGGCCGGCACGTTCGCACCGAGGTCGCCGAAGTTCGGGCCACCCGCGTCCTTCACCTTCTGCGCGGCCTGCTCGTACTCCGCCCACGTCTTCGGCGGCGTGATCTTGTACTTGTCGAAGATGTCCTTCCGGTAGATCATCGCCAGCGGGCCGCCGTCGACCGGAACGCCGTAGACGGCGCCACCGACCGAGACGTCCTTCCACGCGCCCTCGCTGTAGTTGGCCTTGACGGCGTCGTAGCCGTACTGCTTGATGTCGACGAGCGCGTTCTGGATCTGGAAGGTGGGGATCCGGTCCATCTCGACCATGATCACGTCTGGCGCGCCGGTGCCCGCGGAGATGGCGGTCTGGAACTTCTGGTACTCGTCGCCGCCCTGACCGACGTTGGTCCAGCAGACCTGCACCTCGTTGTTCTGCTTGTTGAAGTTGTCGACGATGAGCTGCGTGTTGGGGTACCAGCCCCACATCGTCACGACCGGCAGTTCCTTCTTGGTGATCGTGTTCGTGCAGCTGCTCGCGTTGTTGCCACCCGAGTTCGCCGTGCTCTTGCCCTGGTCGGGGGAACAGGCGGCGAGCGCGCCCACGGCGACGAGCAGAGCCGCCGCGGTTATCAGGTTCCTACTCTTCATTTGGTTGATCTCCCTTGGGGGGGTCGCGGCGCACAAAGGTCGTGCGCCGCCGCTCTGGCCGAGTGACTGGCCGGACCGGGCACGGGGTGACGAACCCCGTGCCCGGTCCTTCGTGCCGATCCTCGGATTGACGCCCGATATGCTCCGTGCCGGGCGAGCACCAAGGGGACGGTGTGAGCCGGTCCCCCGCGGGTGTCGCCCGCAACGGGCCTACCTAGCGCTTGAACAGGCGCGGGGCCAGGTCGATGAGGTTCTTCTGCCACACGTCCCAGCCGTGCGGTCCTGGGGTGACCCCGTCGAACTCGTAGCGGACGCCGAGGTTGTCCATCGTGGTGAGCCCTGCCATGAACGACGGATACACGAAGTCGGTCACATCGCCGACGTACATCCGCAACAGCTTGGTCCCGTTGTTGATCGCCGCCACGTCGACACCGTTGCCGCTGCCGAACCCGGCCGAGAACGCCGCCACGTAGGCGAACTGGCCGGGGTAGGCCTTGAGGACCCCGATCGCCTGTCCGCCGCCCATCGAGAGGCCGGCGAGGGCCTGCCGCGACGGGTCGCTGGAGATGTTGTAGCCGGCACGGGCGGCCGGGACGATGTTCTCCAGCAGCTCCTTGTTGAAGTTGGACGAGTTGCCGTTGCCCATCACGACCACCATCGGCACGATGTCCCCGTCGAGGAACTCGTGGTCGAGGATCTGCTTGGCGCGTCCCATCTCGGTCCAGTCCGTGTAGTTCTGGCCGCTACCGTGCTGGAGGTAGAGGACGGGATACTTCTCCGCGCGGTCCGGGTCGTATCCGGGCGGGGTCCACACCAGCGCGGTCCGCTCCTGGCCGGCCACGGTGCTCTGGTAGGTCAGGCTCTCGACCTTCCCGCCCTGGCCCGCGGGGACGTCGGACAGCAGGCGGGCCCGCTCTCCGGGGATGAAGAAGCTGCTCCAGGCCGGCTCGGAGGTGATCTTCGTCGGGTTCGAGGTGTCCTTGACGCCCACCCGGTCCACGACCCACCGGTAGTAGTAGAACCACGGCTCCAGCGGTCCCACGGTCGCCCGCCACCGGTCGCCGTCACGCGTCATCGGAACGCGCAGCCAACTCCCGCCGGGAGCGATGTTCGCCCACACCGTGACGTGCTGGGCGCTCGTGAACTCCGTCGTGGTCTCGAAGGTGACGAAGCCGTCCTCGGTCACGAACGGCGTCGGGGTGGTGCCGGGCGCCGGCGGCTCGAAGCGGCCCTTCAGCGGCCCGTGGCCGGCGCTCGGACCGTGGTCCTTCCCCGTGCGGAACAGCCGCGGCACGAAGTCGATCAGGTTCTCCTGCCAGGCGTCCCAGTTCGCTCCCGCGTCCGGGTTGACGCCGTCGAACTCGTACTTGACGTGCGCGCGGTCCAGCGCCTTCGTCAGTCGCACGGTCGCGTTGTAGGCGGGGTCGGTCACGTTGCCGGTGTAGAGACGCAGCAGCTTGAGCCCGTGCGCGTGCCCCGGGCCGGCGGTCTCGGTCGCGAGACCCGAGAACGAGCCGGCGTAGCCGAACTCGCCCGGGCCGGTCAGCGCGGCGCGCAGCGCCTGCGTCGCGCCCTCGGCCACGCCGGCGATCGCCTGGTGCGCCGGGTCGTGATGGACGCGGTAGGCGCCCGCGACCGCCTTGCGGAGGTCCTTGGACTCCTTGTCGCCGGACCCGCCGCCGTCGGCGACCACGACCAGCGCCGGCTCCATGTCACCCCGGGCCGACAGGTTGTCGAAGATCTGCTTGGCCCTGCCGAGGTCGAACCAGTCGGTGGCGCTCATGCCGTCGCCGGACCGCAGGTACAGCACCGGATACGGCCTGCCCTTGGCCGCGTAGCCCGGCGGCGTCCACACCAGGGCCGACCGCTGCTCGTTCTTGGCGCGGTAGGTCAGGGTCTCGACCTTGCCGCCCTGTCCCGCGGGCGCGTCCGCCAGCAGGCTCACCTTGTCGCCCGGCACGAAGAAGGTGCTAAGGAGAGGCTTGGACGCCACGACGGCGCTGTTGGTGGGGTCCTTGAAGCTCTTGTTGTCGTCGGCCGTGACCTGGTAGCGGTACAGCCCCGGTTCGAGGGGGCCGAGCACGCCCGACCAGACGTCGCCGCGGCGGGTCAGCCCGTACTCCACCCAGGCGGAGGAGGGGCCGAAATTTCCTTCGATGACGACCTGCGACACCTGGCCCACGTTGGCCTGAACGTAGGCCGCCGGGACGTTGAACGTCGCGTAGCGGTCCTCGGACACGCTCAGCCACGGCGTGTCCGCCGCCGCGGCCGGCCTCGGCACGAGCAGCATCGTCGCGAGCGCCATCACTCCGGCGGCGATCACCGCCGAGAGCCGTCGTACGCCCTCGCCTCGCATGCTTCCGTGATACGCTTCCACCAAATCACACTTCCTTTAATGGTCGTATTGGTCGGCAGTGGATGCGCCCCCTCTTGCCGACCCCGCTCATCGTGGATGTAGCCGTGATCTCCGTGTCTCGCCTCCTTGAGTGGGCCTCTGTTCACCTGGCCCTTCGGTGCCGCCTCGATATGGCTTGTGTGTCCGCGTCACGGTCTCGCCGTGCGCTTCGGTGGCGCGGTGGAGCCACGCACCACCAGGCTGGTCGGCAGCGTCATCCGGCGGCGGTCCTCCCACTCGCCGGTCACCAGTGACTTGAGCATGCGCGCGGCCTCGTAGCCGAGCCGGTACACCGACTGGTCCACCGTGGTCAGCCCCGGCTCGGCCAGCGCCGACTCGGGAATGTTGTCGAATCCGACCACCGACAGGTCGCCGGGCACGCTGAGCCCGCGCTCCCTGGCGACCTCCAGGACCTTCAACGCCATCCCGTCGCTCGACGCGAAGATCGCCGTCGGCCGGTCCGGCCCGTCCAGCAACGCGTGGGCCAGCGGGGTCGCGGACTTGGGGTTGAAGTCGCCTCTGCCGATCAGCGCCGGGTCGACCGGGACGCCGGCCGCCTCCAGCGCCCGCCGGTACCCCTCCTCGCGCGACCATGCGGCCTCCAGGCTGGACCGGCCCGCGATGAAACCGATGCGCCGATGCCCGAGGCCGAGCAGGTGCTCGACCACCGAGGTCGCGCCCGCGAGGTTGTCCGCCGTCACCGACGGCACCGTCGAGTCCCGCACCGGGTCGATGACCACCACGGGGGTGTTGCTGCGCACCTCGCCCCAGGGCGTGACCACGATGCACCCGTCGGTCAGCGTGCCCGACAGGCGGTTCAGATGCCGCTGTTCCCAGCCTTCGGAGTAGGTCTCGTAGAGGTCGCTGTTGGTGTAGATGATCAGGTCGAAGCCCGACCGGCTCAACGCCTGCATCACGCCCTTGAGCACTTCGGCCGTGTAGGACTGGAAGCTGTGGGTCACCAGGCCGAGGACCTTGGTACGGCTGCGCCGCAGGCTCGTCGCCACCAGGCTCGACTCGTAGCCGAGCCGCTCGATGGCCGAACGCACCTGCGCGATGGTGCTGGCGCTGACGCCGTAACGCCCGTTCACCACCCGCGACACGGTCGCGGTGGAGACGCCTGCCGCCCGCGCGACATCACTCATCGTCACCGGCGCAGCGACCTCGGCCATAGCGGCCCTTTCCATTGCAAACGTTATCGATTACGTTTCCGGCGCTTAACGTAACTGAGAACGTTTGCTCACACAAGACCCTTTTCAGCCTTCCGGACAGGCCCTAAAGGACATGGCCGGATCGGGCGGAACGGTCAGGTCAGGGCTCCGCCGCCTTTGGCATGCCGGGAGCGCACACGGCCTTGGCGGGCGTCGGCGGTCGCCGGCGGAGGCGGCCGGATGACCGTTGCCCGCGGGTCCGGGAGGGAGATTCGGACGGTGCGGCCTCCCGCCGCACGGAACCTGAGGCGAGCCGGCCCGTGGCCTCCCGAAGGGTCGGGAACCCGCGAAGCCGACGGGGTCGCGCGTTCCGTCGCCGAAGTGCGCCGGCAGGGGTGACATGGCATTCGACCCGATCGATGATTCCGGTTCGCTCATCGCGCATTCGCGCCGAACTATTGGAACCGCATCGTTTTCGGAGTCATTCCGCCGGCGCATTGTCGCGACGACCGCCCGCCATTGCGTGGAGCCGAGCGTATTCGCGTCCGACGGCCGCTCGAAAAACGCGGAACGTGAATCGCGCGCCGCCATCGGACCGCGGGGGGCGCTGAACCGGACCACACCCGGTTTCCGCCATCGTCAGCGCACTCCCCCTCGCTCCGGTGCCCGGCCGGACGCCGACGCACCTGCCCACGACCGCCCCTGCCACCCGAGCCGAGTCCTATTGATCCTTTGATAAACCGGTTTGGAGGTTACCGGATAGTTCATGGCTTATCGACCTGATTCGTCCAGGAGATTCACCTTGTGCGGGGTGCCTGCCGTGTCGCGCCTGACGAGCGTGATCCACTGACCGTGATGGCGGGCGTTGTTCAGCGGATCACCCGGCACCCGATCGATATGCGCGTGGCCCTGAGCCCACTCCCCCGGACTCAAGGCGGAGGCGCACCGCACCGGAGAAGCCCCCTGCCGGCGGATTCACCCCGCGATTTCATCGGCGATCCGGTCCCGGTGCCGGGTCAGGAAGTCCACGAGGCTGGTCCACCCGGGGTGGATGGAGCGGGCGACCTCGACATCGCGCAGTCCCAGGTACGACTCCGGGAACTCGGTGTAGTACTGGAACATGTTGCCGATCTCGACCGCTCCCGGAAAGCCCAGGCCGCGGACCTGGTCGTGGGTGAGCGGGCGGTAGGCCACCGGCTCGCCGAGCACCGTGCTGAACGCGGCGGCGATCTGCTCGCCGGTCAGGTGCTCGCCGGCCAGGCCGAACGTCGCGCCGATGGTCTTGTCCGGCTGCCGGAACACGCCGAGCACCACCTGGCCGATGTCCTCCACCGCGATCCCGGCGATCGGGGTGTCCCCCACGGGAAGGTGCAGGGCGAGCGTGCCGTCCGGGTCCCGCTGCGGCTTCTGGGTGTCGAGCAGGTTGTCCCAGTAGAACGACACCCGCACGTACGTGGTGGGCAGGCCGGACTCGGCGAACAGGGCGTCGGCCTCGGCGCCCTTCACGTCGAAGTGCGGCACCTTGTAGACCCCGTCGAGGGTCGGCATCCGGTCGTCGCCGATCGGGACGACCTCGCGGGTGTCCTCCAGCGTCGACCAGACCACGTGCCTCAGGCGGGCCGCCGTGGCCGCCGCGACGAGGTTGCGCACCTCGCCGAGTTCCTTGGCGGCCGACAGGTGCTCCCAGAACGGGGTCACCAGGAAGGCGCCGTACGCCCCGTCGAACGCTCTCCGGAGACCGCTTTCGTCCTCCAGGCGCGCCTCGACCACCTCGGCGCCGAGGGCCGCGAGGTCCCGGGCCTTCGGCGAGGAGGCGTCGCGGGTGATCGCGCGCACCCGGTAGCCGCCGTCGGCGAGCAGCGCCCGCGCGACCGCGCCGCCCTGGGCGCCGGTCGCGCCCACCACTGAGATCACTTCTTTGCCGGACATCATGCCCTCCAGTCGTCGCGGCCCGGAGTGGACACCGAGTCCCCCGGCCACCGCCCATTAGTCACCATATATGACTATCAGGTTCAGTGACCAACTTCGCCGGGAGGTCCCGCCGGCCGGAGCCGAAGCAGGAGTGCGGGGTACATGAGACCCGGATCGTGCGCGTTACCGTCGGGTTACTTCTCTGAAACTTTCACGCCACCAGGGCAGGGCACACGAACCTCCTCCAGGTGGATCCCCAGGCCAGGAAACACGCCGGGGGCCCGCGCGCAGGTCGGGGCGGATCGGGGCCATTGACGCCGGATCCGGCGGTCGGATGTACTCCGCGCACACACCCGCAGGAGAAGACATGCAGATCCGGCGATCCGAATGTTAGCGCTAACAAACCTTCCTCCGACCCCCTCCACTCGGCAGGAGGACGTGAACCGGCGCGATCCGCGGGCGGGCCGGAACGTGAACGCCGCCGGTCCGTCGGACTGACCGGAGGCAGCCGGTGACCGGCCGCGGGCGGCCTGGCCGGGCGACGACATCAGAGCGACAATTTCTGGAGATCCTGTGATCAGACGCCTCCTGGCAATCCTCCTGCCCGCGGTGCTCGCGGGCACCATGATCAGTATCCTGTCGTCGACCGCTTCCGCGGCCACCGTCGACACCAACGCCTGGTACATCCTGGTCAACCGCAACAGCGGCAAGGCCCTGGACGTCTACAACCTCTCCACGGCCGACGGCGGGCGCATCACGCAGTGGACGCGCAACGACCAGAACAACCAGCAGTGGCAGTTCGTCGACAGCGGCGGCGGCTACTACCGGATCAAGTCCCGGCACAGCGGCAAGGTGCTGGACGTCTACAACTTCTCCACCGCCAACGGCGCGGCCATCGTGCAATGGGCCGACGGCAACGGCACCAACCAGCAGTGGCGTCTGGCCGACTCCTCCGGCGGCTACGTGCGCTTCATCAGCCGGCAGAGCAACAAGGCGCTTGAGGTCCAGGGCGCCTCCACCGCGGACGGCGGCAACATCGTCCAGTACGACGACTGGGGCGGCAACAACCAGCAGTGGCAACTCGTCCAGGTCGGCGGCGGCAACCCCAACCCGACTCCGACTCCGACGCCGACCGGCGGTTTCTGTGACCTGCCGTCGACCTACCGGTGGACCTCGACGGGTTCGCTGGCCAACCCCAAGTCGGGCTGGGTGTCGCTGAAGGACTTCACCAACGTCGTCTACAACGGCAAGCACCTGGTGTACGGCACCACGCACGACTTCGGGTCCAGCTGGGGCTCGATGAACTTCGGCACCTTCACCAACTGGTCGGACATGGCCTCGGCCAGCCAGAACACCATGAACTCCGGCACCGTGGCGCCGACCTTGTTCTACTTCGCGCCCAAGAACATCTGGGTGCTGGCCTACCAGTGGGGCGGCACCGCGTTCACCTACCGCACCTCCAGCGACCCCACCAACGCCAACGGCTGGTCCTCGCCCCAGACCCTGTCCACCGCGAGCATCTCCGGCCCCGGCACCGGGCCGATCGACCAGACCGTCATCGGTGACGGCCAGAACATGTACCTGTTCTTCGCCGGGGACAACGGCAAGATCTACCGGCAGAGCATGCCGATCGGGAACTTCCCCAGCAGCTTCGGCTCCAACTACACCCAGATCATGAGCGACTCGACCAACAACCTGTTCGAGGCGGTCGAGGTGTACAAGCTCCAGGGCCAGAACAAGTACCTCATGATCGTCGAGGCGATCGGCTCGCAGGGGCGCTACTTCCGCTCCTTCACCGCCACCAGCCTCAGCGGCTCGTGGACGCCGAACGCCACCAGCGAGAGCAACCCGTTCGCCGGCAAGGCCAACAGCGGCGCCACCTGGACCAACGACATCAGCCACGGTGACCTGGTCCGCAGCAACCCCGACCAGACCAAGACCGTCGACCCCTGCAACCTGCAACTGCTCTACCAGGGCCGCAGCCCCAGCTCCAACGGTGTGGACTACGGCCTGCTGCCCTACCGTCCCGGCGTGCTCACCCTGCAGCGCTGACCACCCGACCCGTCCCATCCCGCGCGGCGCCGACGTTCACGGCGTACGAGGCACACGCCGTAACCACTGAACGTCGACACGGCCCCTGCGATCAGGACCGGACGGAACCCGACCGGCGGGCTCGGCACACCACCGAGCCCGCCGCGTCATGTGCGGAGCCCCTCAGGAGGCTCCTCCTGTGCCGGTGTTCTCGCGCCTGGCGGTCAGGATGGCTGGACCTCGTCGAAGAGGGCGAGGGCCTCGCCCGGGTCCGGGCTCACGAGGCGTTCAAGACCGGCCGTCGTCATCCGCGCGAACCTGCCGGCCCGTGCCCACATCCGCTCCTCGAAGGCGCGCACGGCGTCGTCCAGATCGCCGGGGCCGGAAGCGGCGGCGACCGACTCGGCGAGTTCGGCGCCTTCCAGCATCGCGAGGTTCGCGCCCACCCCCAACGGGGGCATCAGGTGGGCGGCGTCGCCCAGGAGCGTCACCCCGGGGACGTGGTCCCAGGTGTGGGACACGGGCAGGACGTAGAGGGGGCGGTGGGCGAAGGCGGCGCCGTGACGGAGGAGGTCGAGGACGGGAGCGGCCCAGCCGTCGAACAGGGCCCGCAAACCCGATCGGACGGCCTCGGCGTCGGTCAGGTCGAGGGGCGCGTCCAGGCTCGTGTTCAGGCCCAGATGCCGGTCCAGGTCGGTGTGCCAGTCCAGCGGCGCGCGGAACTGGGCGTACACCTTGACGTGGCCGCCGCTGTTGCGCTGGGCGACGAGGCCCCGGTTCACGCCGTACACGGCCACGGAACCGTCGCCGATCAGCCGGGCGAGCTCGGGGTGGCGGGTGTCGACGTCGTCCAGGGAGGTCTCGACCAGGGTGACGCCGGTGTAGTGCGGCGTCGCGGGCGAGACCGCCGGGCGGACCCGGGACCAGGCGCCGTCCGCGCCCACCACGAGGTCGAACGTCTCCTGTCGCCCGTCCGCGAACTCGACCGGCACGCCGTCCGGGGTCCGCGGCGCCACCCGCGTCACGTGCCGTCCCCACTGGACGTCCAGCGGGCCGAGCAGCAGGTCGCGCAGCCGCCCCCGGTCGATCTCGGGGTTGGCCCGGTCGCCCGGACGGGGCCGCCAGTCGCGCAGGACGGTCCCGTCGGTGTCGAGGATGCGCATGGCCTGCCCCTCGGGACGCGACAGCGTCTGGAACTCCGCCAGCAGCCCCGCCTTGTCCAGCGCGAGCTGGCCCAGCCCTTCGTGCAGGTCAAGCGTGCCGCCGGGGGGACGGGCGTCGGGGGCGGGATCGCGTTCGAGGACGGTGACGGGGTGACCGTGGCGGTGCAGGACACGGGCGAAGGTGAGGCCGGCGGGGCCGCCGCCGATCACGGCGATACGACGTATCATGTCGATGTACTGTATCTGATCGATACAGTGTATTGCAACAGTACGATGTAACCATGACCGTGTGGGACCGTCCGGAGCCGCCGACCCGCCCCGCGCCGCTCGACCGGGAGCGCATCGTCGCCGCCGCCATCGCGCTGGCCGACGAGGGCGGGCTGGAGGCGGTGTCGCTGCGCAAGGTCGCCGCCCGGCTGGACGCCGGCCCCATGCGGCTGTACGGATACATCTCCACCAAGGAGGAGCTGTTCGACCTCATGCTGGACGAGGTCTACGCCGAGATCCTCCCCCAGGAGCGGCCCGCGGACTGGCGGGAGGCACTGCGCACCGGAGCCCACCGCACCAGGCAGGCCGCCCTCCGTCACGAATGGCTGGCCGACCTGCTCGGCGGCCGTCCGTCCCTCGGCCCGAACGCCCTCGTCGTGGCCGAGGCCACGCTGGCCGCCCTCGACGGCCTCGCCGATCTCGACACCGTCATGCGCGCCGTGGAGACCGTCAACGCCTACTGCACCGGCGCGATCAGACGCGAGATCGCGAACCTGCGGGCCGAGCGCGCCACGGGCCTGTCCAAGCTCGAATGGCAGCGCGCCCACGGCCCGCATGTGACCAGGATGCTCGCCACGGGCCGCTTCCCCGCGCTGGCCAAGGCCGTGCACGACGGCACCGAGGTGGACGCCGAGACGTCCTACGCGACCGGCCTTGAGTGGGTCCTCGACGCCGTGGCCGCCAAGCTCGCCCGCCCGCCGGCGTGACGCGCCGCCCCAGGTGACCTGAACGCCGAAGGCGGCGTCGCGCGGGACGCCGAAGCGGCGGCGAACGCGGCACGGCCGGCCGCCGCGGTCGGCGTTTCCGCACCGGACAGGCCCGAAGGTCGTGCTGAAAATTTCAGCCGATCTCATGGCCGGCGTCCCCTGCCGGCACGCCTCCGCGGCGCGGAGCCACCGCGAACCACGCGGCCACGGCCCGGTTCCGATCACCCGGCCCTCATCTCCGCCGCACGGAAGTCATCGGACCTTTACCCGGATCTTGACGCACTTCACAGACGTTCTCACACTGAGATCCCAAGGCGGTTCTCTGCCAGGTGACGCAGGGGCCGCCGATCGCAGACGCCTTCGTGCCGCGCGTTCCCATGCCGGACGAACAGGCGACCCTTCCCGCGCGAGCGCCGCATCGAAGACGACCCGGCGATGGCCGTCACGTGCTGATCCCGATGAGGGGCTCACCCGAACAAAGGAAACACCACAGTGCTACGACGTGTGAGTGAGACCCCGGCGCCTCACGCCACCGGGCGGCTCCGATCGGGGCCCGCACCGCAGGGCGGCCCGGTGAGACGCGTGATGGCCGCGGCGGTGGTCGTCCTCGGACTTCTGACGGCGATCGTCGCGACCCGGCCGGCGGCGGCCGCCGACAATCCCTATCAGCGCGGCCCCGACCCCACCTTGGCCAGCGTGGCCGCCACGAGGGGGACCTTCGCCACCGCGCAGACCAACGTGCCGGGCGGGAACGGCTTCGGCAGCGGGGTGATCTACTACCCGACCGACACCAGCCAGGGGACGTTCGGCGCGGTCGCGATCGTGCCCGGCTTCTCCGCCCTGTTCGCCGACGAAGAGGCATGGATGGGCCACTGGCTCGCCTCGTTCGGCTTCGTCGTCATCGGCATCGAGACCAACACCCGCAGCGACGGCGCCGATGCCCGAGCCACCCAGCTGCTCGCCGCGCTGGACTACCTCACCCAGCGGAGCCCGGTGCGCGACCGGATCGACTCCAGCCGGCTGTCGGTCGTCGGCCACTCCGCGGGCGGGGCGGGCGTCCTCACCGCGGTGCTTCGGCGGCCCTCGCTGAAGGCCGCGGTCGGGCTCGCGCCCGGCTCCCCCACCGGGAACCTGAGCCTGGCCAATGACCAGGTGCCGACGATGTTCATCTCCGGGCAGCGGGACACGGTGGTCACGCCGTCCTACCTCAACGGGATTTACACCACTCTGCCGGCCACGACGCCGAGCGCCTGGGTGGAGATAGCCGGCGTGGACCACCTGTTCGCGACGAGGGCGAACACCACCGAGATGCGGACGCTGATCCCGTGGCTGAAGATCTTCGTCGACAACGACACCCGGTACACCCAGTTCCTGTGTCCGCTGATGGACTCCTCCAACATCTCGATGTACCGCGACAAGTGCCCGTACGTACCGCCGGGCGGCTCCTCGCCGTCGCCGTCCCCCAGCCCGTCGCCCTCGGTGACCCCCTCGCCCTCGGTGACCCCGTCTCCCTCGGTGACCCCGTCGCCCTCGCCTTCGGTCACCCCGTCGCCCTCCCCGTCCGCGGGCGGCTGCACCGCGAGCTACCGCACCACGAACTCGTGGCCGGGCGGCTACCAGGGCGAGGTCACGGTGAAGGCCGGCGGCTCGGCGATCAGCGGGTGGACCGTCAGATGGACGCTGGGCAACGGCCAGACGATCAGCCAGGTGTGGAACGGCACGCTGTCGGCGAGCGGCTCGGCGGTGACGGTGACGAACGCCTCCTACAACGGCTCGGTCCCGGCGTCCGGCTCGACCACCTTCGGCTTCCTCGGCAACGGCTCGCCGTCGACCCCCTCCCTCACCTGCGCCGCCCGCCTGTGACACCGGGTTGAGCGCGAGCACCCCATGAGCCTGGGGGGGGGGGGGGGGGGGGGGGGGGGGGGGGGGGGGGGGGGGGGGGGGGGGGGGGGGGGGGGGGGGGGGGGGGGGGGGGGGGGGGGGGGGGGG
>NZ_JBVJHR010000042.1:0-8223 GCF_055586705.1 Sphaerisporangium sp. NPDC049457
ACCGGCGGACGCGGCCGATCGGCCGGCAACTCCAGCGTGTCCGGCAGACCCGCCAACCGGTCACGCCAGAACCCCACCTGCCGCGCCGCCAGACTGCCCTCGTCCTCCTCAGACCCCAGCACCTGCCGCTGCCACAGCGTGTAGTCCGCGTACTGCACCGGCAACTCACCGAACCCCGGCGCCACCCCATCCAGCCGCGCCCGGTAGGCGGTTTCCAGGTCCCGCATCAGCGGCGCCAGCGACCAGCCGTCCCCGGCGATATGGTGCAGCACCACCACCAGCACATGCTCGTCCTCGGCGAGGCGGAGCAGCGCCGCCCGGAGCGGCAGCCCGGCTCCCAGGTCGAACGGCCGGGCGGTGATCTCCGCGATCGCCGCCTGGAGCTCCTCCTCGTCCGCGGTGGCGGCGGTCACGCTCGCCGCCACCGTGGCCCGCGCCGCGTCGGCGTCGATGATCTGCTGGCGCGGCTCGCCGTCCAGCTCGGGGAAGACCGTGCGCAGCGCCTCATGCCGGGCGACGATGTCCCCGAGGGCGGTGACCAGCGCGTCCCGGTCCAGGTCTCCGGTCAGCCGCAGGGCGAGGGGGATGTGGTAGTTGTCGCCGCCCTCCAGCCTGTTGAGGAACCACAGCCGCCGCTGGGCGTACGACAGCGGCAGCTCCTCCGGCCGCTCGACCGGCTCCACCCGCCGCCGCGCTCCCTGGGCGTTCTCGACGACGCGGGCGAGCTGCGCGACGGTGGGGGCCTCGAAGACCGAACGGATCGACAGCTCCACGTCGAGCGCCGACCGCACCCGGCTGACCAGACGCGTCGCCAGCAGCGAGTGCCCGCCCAGCTCGAAGAACCCGTCGTCCACCCCGACCCGCTCGACCCCCAGCACCTCGGCGAACACCCCGCACAGCAGGTCCTCCACCATCGTCCGCGGCGGGCGTCCGCCGGCGGTGGCGGCGGCTCCGTAGTCGGGGTCCGGCAGAGCCCGCTTGTCGAGCTTGCCGTTGACGGTCAGCGGCAGCGCGTCGAGCTCCACGAAGGCCGACGGCACCATGTAGTCCGGCAGCGACGCCGCCGCGTGCGCCCGCAGGCCCTCCATGTCGACGCGCGCGCCCTCGTCCGCGACCACGTAGGCGACCAGCCGCTTGTCGCCCGGCCGGTCCTCCCGCACCACCACCGCCAGCGGACCCACGCCCGGCCACCGCGACAGCACCGACTCGATCTCGCCCAGCTCGATGCGGTAGCCACGGATCTTCACCTGGTCGTCGGCCCGTCCGGCGAACTCCAGCCCGCCGTCCTCGGTCCGCCGGGCGAGGTCCCCGGTCCGGTACATGCGCGAGCCGGGCGGGCCGTACGGGTTGGCCACGAACCGCTCCGCCGACAGGCCGGCCCGGGCCAGGTACCCCCGGGCCAGGTTCTCTCCCGCGATGTACAGCTCGCCCACCAGACCCGGTGGGACCGGGAGCAGCCCGGCGTCCAGCACGTACGCCTGGGTGTTCCACAGGGGGTCGCCGAGGGGCAGCACGTCGGGCGGGATCGGCCGGCCCGGCTCGATGGCCAGGGACGTGCAGCCGACCGTCGTCTCGGTCGGGCCGTACTCGTTCACGACCCGCACGCCCGGGTGGGCCTTGCGCCAGACATCGAGCTGGTGGCCGGGCAGCGGCTCGCCGCCCAACACGAGCTCGGCGCGCGGCGAGTACTCGTCAGGCAGCACGTTCAGCACCGACAGGTGGCTCGGCGTGCCCTTGAGGAAGGCGAAACCGGAACGCGCGGTGCGGCTGCCTGGGTCGATGCCGCCGTCGGCCAGCTCGCCGAGGTGCACACAGCCGCCCGAGACCAGCGGCGCGAACAGCCCCGTCACGGTGAGGTCGAACGACACCGGGGAGTGCAGCAGGACGCCGGAGCGCACGGTCGTGTAGGTGTCGACCGACCACAGCAGGTAGTTGACCGCGGCCCGGTGCTCGATCACCGTGCCCTTCGGCCTGCCGGTGGAGCCCGAGGTGTAGATGACGTACGCCGGGTTCTCCGGGCGCAGCGGGGATCGCCGGTCCTCGTCCGTGACCGGCGCCGCCGAGTTCCCGGCCAGCTCGGCGCGTACCTCGGCCTGGTCCAGCAGGACGACGTCGATGCCGTCGGCGGGCAGCCGGGAAGCCAGCGCGGACGTGGTCACCAAGCAGACCGGACGCGTCTCAGCGAGCATGCCGGCGATCCGCTCGGCGGGGTGCTCGGGGTCGAGCGGCAGGTAGCCGGCGCCGGACTTCAGCGTGGCGAGCAGCGCGCCGACCAGCTCGACCGTGCGCGGCAGGGCGATCGCGACCAGCCGCTCGGGCGCCGCGCCGCGTGCGATGAGGAGGCGGGCCAGCCGGTTGGCGTCGTCGTGCAGCCGCTGGTAGACGCACTCCGCCGTCCCGTGCACGACGGCGAGCGCGGCCGGGGTGGTCGCGACCTGCCGGTCGAGGAGCTCGGTGAGGGTGACCCGTTCGGTGGGGTGCTCGGTGTCGTTCCAGTCCATCAGCATCCGCGCGCGCTCCGCGGGGTCGAGCAGCTCGATACGCCCGACCGGCAGGTCGGGGTCCTCGGCGACGGTCTCCAGGACGCGGCGCATCCACTCGCCGAGCCGGACCGCCTCGGGGTGGCTGAAGACGTCGGGCCGGTAGTCCAGCCGGAACGACAGGCGCGCTCCGGGCAGGCCGACGACGCTCACCGCGTAGTGGGTGGCGTCACGGGCCTGGACGTCGGTGATGCGAGCGCCGCCGGAGAGCGCGGGTGCGGTGTCGACGTCGATCGGGTAGTTCTCGTAGACGGTCGTGGTGTCGAACAGGTCGCCCAGGCCGGTCTGCTGCTGCACGTCGGCGAGCCCGACGTGCTGGTGCGCCATCAGCGCCGTCTGCCGGCCCTGGAGCTCGGTCAGCACGGCCGCCAGGGAGTCGCCCATCCGCCACCGCACGCGCACGGGCAGGGTGTTGATCAGCAGGCCGATCATCTGCTCCACCCCGGGCAGCTCCGGCGGACGGCCGGAGACCGTGCCGCCGAAGACGACGTCGGTCCGGCCCAGCAGCCGTCCGAGCACCAGCCCCCAGGCCCCCTGGATCAGGGTGTTCGTGGTCCAGCCCCGGCCGCGCGCGACGGCGGACAGCCGGGCGGTCAGCTCCTCCGGCAACTCGACCAGCACGCTCTCCGGCGCGACCAGTTCGCCGCCCCGCGCGGTGGAGCCGGTCAGCGTGGGCTCGGCCAGGCCCGCGAGCGACTCCGCGAAGGCGGCCAGCGCCGCGTCGCGGTCCTGGCGGGCGAGCCAGCCCAGATAGTCCTTGTACGGGGTAAGCCAGGGCAGGCCGGACGGGTCGCCCTTGCTCTCGTACAGCGAGAAGAGCTCGTCCAGCAGCACCGGCATGGACCAGCCGTCGACCAGGATGTGGTGGATGGTCAGGACCAGCCGGGTGACCTTGCCGGGCAGGGTCACCAGCACGAACCGCAGCAGCGGCGCACGGCTCATGTCGAAGCGGCGGACGCGCTCGGCCGCGACGAGCGCCTCGTACGCGGCCCGCGCCTCAGCCTCGTCGCGCGCGCCGGCCTCGTCGCGGCCGGCGAGGTCGACCTCGCGCCAGGGAACCCGCACCTCGCGGCGCACCACCTGGACCGGATTGTCCAGGCCCTTGTGCCGGAAGCTCACCCGGAGGTTGGCGTGCCGCCGGACGAGCGCCTCCGCGGCCGCGCGCAGGGCTGCGGTGTCCACCTCCCCGCGCAGCTCCATCATGACCTGGACGGTGTAGACGTCGAGGCCGTCCCGGTCGTAGAGGGCGTGGAAGAGCAGCCCTTCCTGCAGCGACGTGAGCGGCAGGACATCCTCAATGACGGAGTTCTTCACGGTCGTCTCAGTCCTCGTCCTCGTACTCGGCTTCCTCGTACTCGAGCAGATCGATGTGCTCCTGGCTCAGGGAGACCAGGGAGAGATCGGAAGGGGTCAGGCCGCCCGCACCTGGGGCCGCCGCCTGCGCCGACAGCGCCCGCAGCGCGTCCACCCAGGCCTCGGCGAGCGGGAGGACCTCCCCCTCGGTCAGCAGCTCGCCCGGCCAGGCCAGGTTCGCGCTCAGCCGTGGTCCGTCCGGGGTGTCCTCGGTGACCGCGTTGATCTCCAGGACGTGGCCGAACGGCATGCCGTCGTCGCCGATCGCGCCGGTCTCCTCGGTCTCGGAGTCGGAGAGCCACGGCTCGGCCGCGGCCGAGGCGGAGGTCTGGAACCGGCCCAGGTAGTTGAAGGAGATCTGCGGCGCGCCGAGCATGGCGAGCGCGTCGCCGGTCTCGGGGTTGAGGTGGCGGAGCAGCCCGTAGCCGATGCCCTTCTCAGGGACCTGCCGCAACTGCTCCTTGACGCGCTTCAACGCGTCGCCCACCTCGTGCGAGGCCGCGCGCACGGCCGGCCATGCGATGCCGCCGGGGTCGAGCCGCACCGGGTACATGCTGGTGAACCAGCCGACCGTCCGGGAGATGTCCACCTCGCCGAGCACGTCCTCCCGGCCGTGGCCCTCCACCTCCACAAGGACGGAGGAGTCGGCCCGGTGCCCGCGTACCTGGCGCCAGCGGCTCACGGCCAGCGCGAGACCGGTCAGCAACACGTCGTTCACTCCGGCGTGGAAGGCGGCCGGCACGGCGGTGAGCAGGGGTTCGGTCTCCTCGGCGGACAACGTCACGGTGACCGACCGGGTGGTGGCGAGGGTGTCCCGCGCCGGGTCCAGCGCGCGACCGGCCAGCGGCGGTTCCGCGCGGTCCAGCACCGCGGTCCAGTACGGCATCTGCGCGCGGTGCGCCGGGTCCTGCGCGGCCTGGGCCAGCAGGTGGGCCCAGCGGCGGAAGGAGGTACCGACCGGGTCGAGCCGGGGGTGCTCGCCGCTCGCGATCGCCTGCCAGGCGGCGGCGAGGTCGGGGAGCAGGATGCGCCAGGAGACGCCGTCGACGACGAGATGGTGGGCCATGAGGAGCAGCCGGCCAGGCTCGCCGGGGCCGGCGTCGAACCACACGGTCCGCAGCATGACGCCCCGCTCGGGGTCCAGGCCCAGGCGCGCATCGGCGGATCCGCGGGCGTACGCCTGCGCCCGCTCCGCCCGGTCGAGGCCGGTGACGTCCACGCGCCACACGCAGTCCTCGGCCCGTACGGCGCCGGGCTCGGGCACCTCCAGCGACCAGTTGTCGGGCCGCGCGATGAGGCGCATCCGGAGGGCGTCGTGGTGGTCGAGCAGGGCCTGCACCGCGCCGAGCAGCCGTTCCCAGCCCAGGTCCGCCGGGACGTTGACCAGGCGGGACATGTTGAAGGCGTTGATGGGGCCGCCGCCGTCCTGGAGCCAGCGCATGATCGGGGTGGGCGGCAGCGGGCCGACCCCGTCGTCTTCGAGCGGCACGCTCTGTTCGGTGACGGGTTGGGCGACCGCGGCCAGCGCGCGCACGGTACGTCGTTCGAACACCTCGCGGGGAGTCAGCACCAGCCCGGCCTTACGCGCCCGGCTGACCAACTGGATCGACACGATACTGTCGCCACCCAGGTCGAAGAAGTCCTCCTCCGGCCCCACCCGGTCCACCGCCAGCACATCGGCGAACACCCAGGCCAGCGTCTCCTCCACCGCGCTCAACGGCACCGCCGTGCCCGCCTCGACGGCCTCCCGCTGCGGCGCGGGCAACGCGTCACGGTCCAGCTTGCCGTTGACCGTCAACGGCAACGCGTCCACCACCATGACCACCGACGGGACCATGTACTCCGGCAGCTCCATGGCCAGCGCTTCCCGCACCCGCCCGACATCGGGCTGTCCACCGGCGGCGGTGACGTAGCCGACCAGGCGGCGCTCACCCGGACGGTCCTGCCGGACCACCACCACCGCATCAGCCACCGCCGCCTGCCGGGTCAACGCCGCCTCGATCTCACCCAGCTCGATACGGAACCCGCGCAGCTTCACCTGATCATCGCCACGCCCGACGAACACCAACTCCCCGGCCGCGGTGCGACGGACCAGGTCCCCGGTCCGATACAACCGCGCCCCGGGCGGGCCGTAGGGGTCGGCGACGAACCGTTCACCGGTCAGCGCCGGCCGGCCCAGATAACCCCGGGCCAGACCGCTGCCCCCCAGATACAGCTCCCCGACCACCCCGGCCGGCAGCAACCGCAACCGCTCATCCAGCACATACGCCCGCATGTTGTCCATCGCCGAACCGATCGGCAACGCCGCCGGCAACGGCCCCTCAGGCAGATAGCAACGGGTCGCGAACGTCGTGGTCTCGGTCGGGCCGTACACATCCACCACCGCTACATCCGGACAATGCGCACGCACCCGCTCCACCGCCGCCGGCGGCACGACCTCCCCGCCCGTCCACACCTGGCACACCCCCCGCAACGCCCCCGGCGCCTCCTCCGCCACCAACCGGAACAACCCGGTGGTGAGGAACACCGACCGCACGCCGAACCGCTCGACCATGCTCTCCAGGGTGTCCAGCTCCAACCGCCCCGGCGGAGCGACCACCACGGTCCCACCGTTCAACAACGGCACCCAGATCTCGTAGGTCGCCGCATCGAAAGCATGCGAGGAATGGAACAACACCCGCTCATGACCCCGCTCGAACGAGGCGTCCAACGCCAGCTCCACCACGTTGGCGTGACTGACCGCCACCCCCTTCGGCCGCCCCGTCGACCCCGAGGTGAACATCACATACGCCAGCCCAGCAGGATCGACCGGCTGATCGGCGACCACGTCGCCACCGGGATCCCCCCACGTCAGAACATGCGCGGGCAGGGTCAGCCCCTCAGGCAGATCGTCACGATCGGTGATCAGCACCGGCGCCGCGACATCCTCCAGGATGAGGTTCAGCCGCTCAGCCGGGAAGGAGTCGTGCAACGGCACATACACCCCACCCGCCTTCAGCACCGCCAGCATCGCCACCACCAGACCAGCCGAGCGGTCCATCAGCAACGCCACCGGCGTCTCGGCACCCACCCCCACCCCGGCCAACCGCGCCGCCCACCGCGACGCCAGACCGTCCAGCTCCCGGTAGCTCAATGCCCCGCTATGCGACAGCACCGCCGGCGCGTCCGGCACCCGCGCCACCTGCCGAGCGAACAGCTCCAGGATCGACACCAACGGACGAGGCTGATCCTCCACAGCGGTGAACTCGGCCCGCTCGGCCGGCTCCAGCACCTCAACCTCGCTCAACCGCACCGCCGGATCAGCCGCCACCTGCTCCAGCACCAGCCCCAACCGCCGGCCCAACGCCTCCACCGTCACCGCATCGAACAGATCAACGGCATACTCGATCACCCCTTCCATCCCCGCCGGGGCGCCGGAGGCGTCGAACACTTCGTGGAGGTCGAGGAACAGGTCGAACTTGGCCACACCGGCATCGGCGTGGTCGAGGGAGACACTCAGGCCGGGGAGGTCGAGCTCGGGCTCGGGGGTGTTCTGCAGGGCCAGCATGACCTGGAACAGGGGGTGGCGGGTCAGGGACCGGTCGGGTTCGATCACCTCGACCAGCCGGTCGAAGGGCAGGTCCTGGTGCGCGAACGCGGCCAGATCCTCCTGCCGCACCCGCTCCACCAACTCCGAGAACGAGGGGTCGCCGGAGGTGTCGGTCCGCAACACCAGCGTGTTCACGAAGAACCCGACCACATCGTCCAACGCATCGTCGGTGCGCCCCGCCACACCGGTGCCCAGCGGAATGTCGGTCCCCGCACCCAGCCGGGTGAACAGCGCCGCCACCGCGGCCTGCATCACCATGAACAGGCTCGACCGGCTCTGCCGCGCCAACCGGGCCACCGCCGCGTGCGTGAGGGCGTCCAACCGCCAGCGGACCACCCCTCCGCGGTAGGAGGCCACCGGCGGGCGCGGCCGATCAGTGGGCAGTACCAGGGTGTCCGGCAGGCCGGCCAGCCGGTCACGCCAGAACGCCACCTGCCGCGCCGCCAGACTGTCGGGGTCGTCCTCCGAGCCGAGCGTCCGCCGCTGCCAGACGGTGTAGTCCGCGTACTGCACCGGCAGCTCGCCGAACCGCGGTTCCGTGCCGTTGAGTCGTGCCCGGTAGGCGGTTTCCAGGTCCCGCATCAGCGGCGCCAGCGACCAGCCGTCCCCGGCGATGTGGTGCAGCACCACCACCAGCACATGCTCGTCCCGGCCCAGCTCGAACAGCCAGACCCGCAGCGGCAACTCGACGGCCAGGTCGAACCGGCAGGAAGCGGCGGCGGCCACCCGCCCGGCGACCTG
>NZ_JBVJHR010000043.1:0-6496 GCF_055586705.1 Sphaerisporangium sp. NPDC049457
GAACGAGGAGGGGGAGCGATGGGGGCTTGGTAGGAAACCCCCGCGGGGGGGGGGGGGGGGGGGGCCCCCCCCCCCCCCCCCACCCGCGGGTGGGGCGGATCAGGGGAACAGGCGGCCGTACTCGGCGAGGGCGACGGCGACGTCGACCTGCGCCCAGAAGCGGTGGTAGTGGAACGTCGGGGCCGTAGCCGTGCCGTCCAGGTAAGCCTGCACCCTCGGCCAGTCCGGGTCGTTCTTGTACCAGGACCGGATGGAGATGAAGGTGGAGCTGGAGTTGATCGTGTCGCCGTTCGGCATCTTGCCGCTCCAGCCGGACGGGACGTAGATCGGGTCGTCCAGGCGGTTGTAGTCCGCCTTGGTCTCCGGCACCGACACGCCCTTGTCGTCCTGGTTGTTCAGCCAGATGCCGTCGAGCAGCGCCTTGGCCATGTCGCGCGCCGCGGTGTTGTTCGCCTTGGCCGCGTAGTACATCAGGACCTTGGCGTAGGAGCCGGCGACGCCGACGTCGGTGGTGTAGTCGGCGATCGACACGTGCAGGTTCGAGTTCGAACCCGGGCTGGAGGCGTTCCAGGTGTCGGGCTGACCGGTCCACTTCAGCGTCGACGGGATCTGGTAGGTGCCGTCGGCGTTGATCGTGGTGTTGGCCATCGCCCACGCGACCCACTTGTCGAGCACGGTCTTGGCCATGGTGTTGCCGCTGGCGTAGTACAGCTCGGCCACGCGCTCCAGCGACCACGCCTGGAAGCCGAACCACTGGTTCGACGGCGGGTCGTGGTAGACCGGCTGCCAGTCGTAGGCCATGCCGTAGAAGGTCGGCGTGCCCGACGGCGGAGCCGCGTAGTGGCCCTCCCAGCTGTTGGTCGCGCCACCGGCGATCGCGCCCTCGCTCGACTGCAGCCAGCGGTAGAACTCCAGCTGACGGGTCAGGCTGGTGCTCCAGTCGGTGACGGCGGTCGAACCCTTGGGCTTGAGCACGTCCACGTTGGACAGGGCCCACGCCGCGAGCGGGTTCTGGTAACCGGAGTGGTTGTGGCTGGAACCGATGCGCCACGCCCAGCCGGCGGAGGTGTCGGTCGCGCCGCCCCAGGCGTAGTACCACGACAGCAGGTAGGCCGAGCTGTCCTTGCCGGTGCCCGCCGCGCAGGAGGTGCTGGTGCAGCCCTGCTTCTTGAAGTACTTGTCGTAGAACGAGTAGCGGAGGTAGTCACCCATCTTCGCCGCCTTGGCCACGGTGGCCGAGATCTGCGAGTCCTTGCCCTGCGCCTTGGCCCAGGTGTAGGCCCAGTACGCGGCCTGGACGGCGCGCGCGTCGGCGTCCGGGGCGTTGGTGTACTTCCACTGCTTGGCGTAGGAGGCGTCACCGGTGAACAGGTCCAGGTAGCCGTTCGGGCCGCCGAACTTCATCGTGTCGCAGGACGGCTGGGGAATGGTCTCGAAGACCGACTCCTCCGGGCCGCGCTGGTAGGTGTTGATGTAGGCCGGCTTGGTGGTGCCGTCGCCGCAGCGGCCGAAGCCGTAGGTGTTGTCGACGTCCAGCAGCCAGTGCATGCCGTAGATGTCCTTGTTGCCGTACGCGCTCTGCAGCTCCGACGCGATCGGGTCGCGGCCGACCGAGACGCCGCTGTCGAGCCTCGACGGGTACTGCGAGATGTCGTTCCACTCACCGGCGTAGGTGGCCGGCTTGCTCGCGTCGTAGAACGAGTTGGTGGGCTGGTCCTGCTGGGACGGGATGATGTACTTCTCCATCGTCGCCCAGGCGTTGTTGAAGTTGGTCCACGAGCCGGTGACCTGGCCGTACACCGCCTCCAGCCACAGGAAGTAGCTGAACGCCTCGGACGTGGTCTCGTGACCGTGGTCCGGGGCTTCCACCATCAGGGTCTCGACCGAGTGGTAGGGCACACCCTGCGGCGAGAAGTACCCGTTCGCCGGGTCGTGCAGCTTGTTGTACATCGTGGTGAAGCGGTTGATGTACTCGTTGCCGCCGCTGGTGCCGTCGTCGTCCGCCTCGGTCGCGGTCACCGACGCGCTGGTCCAGCCGGAGGCGCTGGAGGTGAACGTCGCCGTGCCGGCCGTGTCGTCGGAGTCATCGGCGGCCGCGATGCGCACGGTCTGCGGAGTGCTCCAGTTCGACGAGGTGAACGTCAGCGACCCGCCCGAGGAGACCGTGAGGTCGGCGTCGCCGCCGCTGGCCTTGGCCGTCGTCACGGTCACGCTGCTCGAAGGCGCGCGCGACAGGCTGACGGAGTAGGTGGCGGAACCGCCCTCGGGCACCAGGAGCGAGGACGAGCTGACCACGATGCTGGAGCTCTGCGTGCCGGACACCGTGATGCCCACCGGCGAGGAGGTGGTGGACGCCCCGCTGTTGTCGGTCGCCTTGGCGGTCAGCGAGTAACTGCCGGCGGCGACGTTGGTCCAGCTGTAGGTGTACGGCGAGCTGGTGTCCGTGCCGAGCAGCGTGCTGCCCTGGTAGAAGTCCACCTTGCTGACGGTGCCGTCGCTGTCGGCGGCGGTGGCGGCGAGGTTCACCGTGGCGGGCGCCGTGTAGGTCTGGCCGGCGGTCGGCGAGGTCAGGCTCACCGTCGGCGGCTGGGGCGTGGGGCCGCCGCCGTTGCAGGTGGTGCCGTTGATCGCGAAGGTCGTCGGGTCGGTGTTGGTGCCGGAGTAGCTACCGTTGAACCCGATGCCGACCGACTGGCCGCTGGAGATGTTGCCGTTCCAGCTCATGTTGGTCGCGGTGACGTTGGCGCCGCTCTGTGACCAGTTGGCGCTCCAGCCCTGCGTGACCCGCTGGTTGCCGGGGAAGGTGTAGGTGAGGCGCCAGCTCGTCCAGGCGTCTCCGGTGTTGGTGATTTTCACCTCGGCGCCGAAGCCGCCGCTATTGCCCCAGTTGTTGGACTTGTATTCGACCGTACAGCCGACGGCCGCGGAAGCCGGCACGGAGGCCATGATGGTGAAGAGACCGGCCAAGAGGCTGGTCAGCGCCAGCCAAACGCCACGTCGTTTCATCCGTGACCGTGGGAGCGCTCCCGCCCCTAACGATGTTGTTGACATTCCGGAGGTACTCCAAAGTGATGAAGGGCGATGGATGGTACAGAAGTTGGCACAGGGTCGGTCTCGTAGCGGGTTGGGGAAGTGGTTGATTGATGGGAGCGCTCCCACCATGGATTCTGCTGGGTACACCAAAGATGTCAATGACGTGTCAGGCAGATTTCAGGTCATGGGCGCCTCCGGCCACGCCAGCCTGCCCGTTCTTACCTCGGCCTTATGTCAGAGAGTGAAGTGGTGCTGAAAGTTTCAACTGGTCGCGAGGCGTTGACCGGGCGATTTGCCGGAGCCTTCTCCGCCGTCAGGCGGATCCGCGACGGGAAGCGCGGCGGCGGCCGGCCGGAGCGGCTCGCCGCCCTCCCTGCTCCAGTTCGCGGCCCGGAAACCGGTCGTAACGCGGCGGGGGTGGCCGGCCGCCGAGCGCTCCTCCTCTGTCTCGTTCGCCTCGCCATAAAGATCACGATTTGGTGACAGGTGTGAGATATCCCGCTTTGTCAGAAGGTGACGGTTTCCGCCCGATGGGTACAGGGTGGAGTCATGAACAGAGTCGATCCGAGAAACCTGAGCGTGCGAGATCTGCGCGCCGAGCTCCAGGAGCTCGAGGAGTCATGGATGGAGACGCTGCTTCGCGGTACCGAGGATGCCGTGGACGACTTCGCGTCACGTACGCGGGAGCTCGAGGAGGAGTTCGACCGCCGTCAGCGAGAGCGGGCAGGTCAGGCGGAGCCGAGCAGCGACGAGAGGGACCAGGAGCCGGCCGTCCCGCCGGTCGTCCGGCACACGAGTGCGGACCCGGTCGCCCAGGGTGGGGATGAGGAGCGGGCCGTTCAGGACGGCGGCGGGGACCCGGTCGCCCAGGGCGGGGACGAAGGACCGGCGGTCCGGCACCAGGGGGAGCCGGTCACGCGGAGTGAGGGAACGGAGCCGCTCGTCCGGCAGGGAGACCGGGAGCCGCTCGCCCAGAACGGGGAGGAAGGGCCGGGCCTCCGGCCTGAGGGCCGGCGACCGGACGCCGAGGCCGCGGAGGAGCCGAGCGCTCCGCAGACCGCCGGACACGGGATCGAGGAGCCGAGCGCTCAGCAGGCCGCCGGACACCGTGGCGAGGAGCCGGACGCTCCGCAGGCCGCCGAGCACCGTGGCGAGAAGCCGGACGCTCCGCAGGCCGCCGGGCAGGGGAGTGAGGAGCCGAGCGCTCCGCAGGCCGCTGAGGACGGGAGCGAGGAGCCGTCGGGCTCCCACCGTCGGCCGTGCGGCGGGAACGCCTCCGGGGAGGGCGGGCGGCTGCGCCGGGTCCTCCGTCCGGGCAGGCGTCGCAGGGACGACGCCTCCGCCGCCCGCAAGGACAGGTCGCCGGGCAAGGCCGCCTGATAACGCCTGACAACGCCTGACAAGACATTCGGAAACGTTCGGGGCCCGTCCGAGGAGATCGGACGGGCCCCGCGAGCGTTCAGGACGTCAGGTCAGCCGGTGACGCCGGCGCCGGGGCGCCGCTGCGCCTGGGCCATGGACCGCGCTTGCGAGCGGGCCTGCCCCTTGGCGTGGCCACGGTGCTTGCCGTGCTTGGCGTGCTTGCCGTACGACTTGCCACCCTCGTAGCCGCCCTGGTGACCGTACTGGCCGTGGTGGCCGTTGTGCCAGGAGTGACGGTCGCTGTGGTGACGGTGGCCGCCGCCCTCGCCGAGCACGCCGGTGATGGTGCGCACGGTCGCGAACTCCACGATGTCGTGCTTCTTGCGGTGATGGTGGCGGTCGTCGAAGTCGCGCCTCTTGTCGGCGTTCTTCTGGTCGGCGCGGTCGACGTCCTCCTTGTCACCCGGTTCGTGGCTCTCCTTCCCGTCTCTCCCGTCCTTCCGGTCGCAGTGGTCCTCGGGGCAGCGGCCCCCCGGGCCGAGCGGCTCCCGGATCGTCGCCGAGATGCTCGAGTCGAAGGAGGTGTTGCCCGTGAAGAAGGCGGTGATGTCGTGCTCGCCCGCCCCCAGGCTCGTGGCGACCAGGGTGGCCCGCCCGCGCGAGTCCAGCGCGGCCGAGCCCAGGCTCACGCCGTCGGCCAGGAACACCACCTGCCCCGTCGGCACGGTCGTGTCATCGGTGCGCACCGTGGCGGTGAGGATCAGCGGGCCCCGATACTTGGGATCGGCGCAGGACGTGGTCACGGCCACGGCCGTCGGCCTGTCCACGCAGAACGGCCGCCTGACCTGGGCGGCGTCCAGCGTCACGGCGCCGGTGCGGGCGAGCACGCGGCCGTTCACGGTCGCGCCCGCGCCCACGGCGGCCGAGGTGTTCGCCAGGACACTGCCGGCGAAACTCGCCCTCGCCCCGATCGTCGCCGTGGTGCCGACCTGCCAGAACACGTTGCAGGCCTGGGCGCCGCCGGCGAGGGTCACCGTGCTCCCCGGCGCGACCACCAGCGTCGTGGCCGCCTTGAAGACGAAGACCGCGCTGCGGTCGCCCTGCGCGTCCAGGACGAGGTTGCCGGTGATCACGAAGGTGCCCGCCGTGGAGTTGTACACGCCGGGCAGCCGCGTGGTGCCGCCGAGTTCCGACGCGACGGTCGCGGTGGGAACACGGCCGGCCGCGTCGTTGTAGGCGGTGGTCAGCGCCGTCTGCGCCTGGGCGGCGACGGCGGTGCCGGCCTGGACGGCCCCGGTCACGGTGCCCGGCGGGAAGCCGGTCACCGCCACCCCCGGGTTCACGCCGAGGTCCCCGACGACGAGCGAGGGGCCGGTGTTGCTCACCGACGTCCCGGCCAGGACCCCGAAGCCGGCGGCCGTGCCGAGTGCCACGGGCGCCGTCGCCGCGCTCGCGGCGAGTGGTGTCGCGATGACGGCTCCCATCGCGACCATCGCCGGGAGAGCCGCCGCCAGCAAGGAACGAACGAAATGTCGTGCCCCGACACGAGGCCGACTGGCATTTTTCATAAAGCGGTCCTTTGCTTTTGGTATCGCTATGTGAAAACGCATTGCCGATGATGCGTCTCGAGATCCCACCGTACTGATCGTTGGACCCGCTATCGTCATGCGACATGCGGATGATTTAAATCCGGCGCCATCTGCGGATAAAATGGAAAAGTGTCCCGTTGCCGGTGAAAGGGGTCGCCGTTTCCGTCCCCGGCGTTTGGCGTGCCGCATGGTGAATGAGGCGGTGATGACGCCGGTCATCCGGGCCCGGAAATGATGCGCGCACCGGCGGGTACGGGAATGGGCGCGTGCCGCGGGCCTCGATCCCGGCCGCCGCCGCGCGGAGAAGCGGGGAAGGCGCCATCAACCCATTAACAGGGCGAAGCCAGATATGCGTCCAAGATGTCCGCGGACACGGAACGGCGGGGGGGGGGGGGGGGGGGCCCCCCCCCGGGGGGGGGGGCACCCAAAAGAAGGTGGGGGGGTGGCCCGGGGGTGGGCTCGGCGTCTTCCCAGACGTTTTGTTGGTGGGGTCCTCCCGGACAAGGGGCCCC
>NZ_JBVJHR010000044.1:0-5913 GCF_055586705.1 Sphaerisporangium sp. NPDC049457
CGCTGTTCTCGCTCGTCCAACCACCGCGGCTCGGTCACGTACGTCATTTTACCGTCTGGTTGACATGGTAACCAAATGCCCCGTACATTCTGGTTAACACGTTAACCAAATGGAGGGCGTCGACGACATGGCCGTTGACGACGACGGGCGGGGCATGGCGTCCCATCCAGCTCCGGAAAGCAGGCACACCATGAGCGGCATCAGCATCATCGGCCTGGGGGGTATGGGCCGCGCCATTGGCGCCCGCGCGGTCGAGGGCGGCCACGCCGTCGAGGTCGTCGGCCGCGACGCGGCCAAGGCCAAGGACCTGGCCGCCGCGCTCGGCGGCGGCGCCACGGCCGGGACATTCGGCACTGCCCCAGCCGGCGACATCGTCATCCTCGCCGTGCCGAACGCCAGCGCCGTGCCGGTCGTCGCCCAGTACGGGGATGCACTGGCCGGCAAGGTCATCATCGACATCACCAACCCCATGAAAGCCGACGCCAGCGGGCTGACCACCCCGGACGGCACTTCCGCCGCGCAGGAGATCGCCAAGGCCGCCCCGGCGAGCGCGCACGTCGTGAAGGCGTTCAACACCGTCTTCGGCCACGTCCTGGCCTTGGGGCGCCCATTGGACGTGCTCTTCGCCGGCGACGACGCGCGGGCCAAGGCAAGCGTATCGGCGTTCATCGAGAGCCTCGGGTTGCGCCCCCTGGATGCCGGAGGCCTGGAGATGGCGCACTGGCTGGAAGGGACGGGCCTGCTGATGATCAACCTGGCCCGCCACGGCGTGGGGGACTTCAACTTCGCCCTCGGCGTCAGCAATCTCAGCTGAGCACACCCGCACCACCAATTCTCGCGCCACCTCACTCATAAGGAACAGCAGAATGCGCGTTTTCGTCACTGGCGGGACCGGCCATTCCGGTTCGTACATCGTCCCCGAGCTCATCGCCGCCGGGCACGAGGTCACCGGCTTGGCCCGGTCGGACACTGCCGCGGCGGCGCTGTCCGCGCTCGGCGCGAAGGTGCGTCGCGGCGACCTCGGGGATCTCGACGGGCTCAAGGAAGCGGCCGCGGACTCCGACGGCGTCATTCACGTCGCGCACCGGCAAGACCTGCTTTTCTCCGGCGGGATCCACGCCGTGGCCGCCGCCGAGCTCCCGATCATGCTTGCCTACGGCGAGGCACTGGCGGGAACCGGAAAGCCGCTGGTCGCGGCGGGGAGCATCGGCTCGCCCGGGCAGGGATTCCTGGGCCGGACGGCCACCGAGGAGGACCCGGCCCTTCCCAGTGGCGATGAGCACAAGGGCACCCTGCGGGCTCGTAACGTCGTGGAAACCACCGTGATCGGCCTAGCCGAGCAGGGCGTGCGGTCTTCGGTCGTGCGGATCGCCAACATCGCGCACAGCACGACCGATCGTGCCGGCTTCCTCGTGCAGCTGATCGCGCTCGCGAAGGAGAAGGGCTTCGTCGGCTACCCCGGAGACGGCGCGAACCTGTGGAACGCCGTGCACATCCGCGATGTCGCCTCCTTGTTCCGCTTGGCGCTGGAGAAGGGCCCGGCCGGCAGATACTGGCACGCGGTCGACGACGGGGGCATCCCGTTCCGCGAGATCGCCGAGGCCATCGGCAGCCGTCTGGGCCTGCCCGCCGTGAGCGTTCCCGTGGACGAACTGGTGCTGCCGGGATACTTCGGGTTCCTCGCGAACATCGTCACGCAGAGCTACCCGGCGTCCAACCTGGTCACCCGCCGGACCCTCGGCTGGGAACCCGCTCAGCCCCGCCTGCTCGCCGATCTGGACAACGGCCACTACTTCCCCGCCGGCTGACGGTAAGGACCCGAGTCTCAACGAGTCCGGCACATGACAAGGAGGGCGGCTCAGAATATGACGACCGTGGGATTCATCGGAAGTGGATACATCGGCAGTACCATCGCGCGGCTCGCCGTCGAGGCCGGGCACCAGGTAGTGCTCAGCAACTCGCGCGGTCCCGAAACGCTCGCGGACACGGCCGCGGAACTGGGGCCGCGGGCGTCCGCGGCGACGAGCGGGGAGGCCGCGGCGGCCGGTGACATCGTCGTGGTCACGGTGCCGGTCAAGGCGTTCCCCAGCTTGCCCGCCGCGTCACTGGCCGGGAAGACGGTCATCGACACGTGCAACTACGCCCCCGAACGTGACGGGCACATCCCCGAGCTCGACAGCAAGTCGCTCACCTCGAGCGAACTGCTGCTGGGGTACATCCCGGACGCCATGGTCGTGAAAGCGTTCAACAACATCTTCTTCAAGCACCTGCTGTCACTCGCCCGCCCGGCGGGGGCGGCCGACCGCTCCTATCTGCCGATCGCCGGGGACTCCGCGCCGGCGAAGGCAGCGGTGACCGAATTCATCGAATCCATCGGGTACAGCGTCGTGGACGCGGGGCCACTGGCCGATAGCTGGCGGCAGGCGACGGGCACGCCGGTGTGGGGGACCCCGTACGGGCCGGCCTCGGACGAGAAGGGCCAGCCGGTCGGCGAGTACGCCATCCGCGCGGCACTGGCCGCCGCGACGCGGTAACCGCTTGGCGCGGGGCGCGGTATGGGCCGACCGTGTTGTGATGCGATCTCCTCGGAGGCGAGACTCCAGGGAGGACGGACCAGGACCGGCTCAACGGCTACCGAACCGCCCTCGACATGGTCGGCGTGCCCATCGACCGCTGTTGAAGTTCAGGCATCGGATCGAGGGGCCGACGGCGCAGAAGGACGGTGGGTGCGGAAGAACTCGATGATGTCGTGGGCCAGCAGGTCGGGTTCTTCGTGGGCGGCGAAGTGTCCACCGCGGGGCATGTGCGTGTAGCGCGTGATGTTGTAGGTGCGCTCGGCCCAGCTCCGCGGGGGCCGGCTCAGGTCGGCGGGGAACAGGGCGACCGCTGTGGGCACGCTCACCCGCTCCACGTGCCTGGTCAGGCCGTGGGCGTACTCGTAGTAGGGCCTGAACGAGGTGGAGATCGTGCCCGTGAACCAGTAGAGGGACGTCTGCGTGAGGATGAAGTCGTCGTTGAAGCGCGAGGACAGATCACCTCCGCAGTCGGACCAGGCACGGTACTTCTCGACGATCCACGCGAGCAGCCCGGCGGGCGAGTCGGCCAGACCAGGGGCCAGGGTGAAGGGACGGGTGCTCTGCTGGTGCTGGTAGCCGCCTTCCTCCGCCTGCCAGGCCGCCACGGAGGCGAGGTGGTCCTGCTCCTGCGGGGTGAGGCCGTCCGGGTCGTATCCGGCCGGGGGTGCCACGGCCAGCAGGTGGATGCCGGCCAGCGCCTCGGGGTGGGCCTCGGCGAGCCGTGAGGTGACGCCGGCGCCCAGGTCTCCGCCGTGTGCCGCGTACCGCTCGAAGCCGAGTTCGTCGCGCATCAGCCGGTGCCAGAGGTCGTGCGCCTGCTCCGCGCCGGTGAGTGCGGGCCGCTGGGGCGAGAAGGCGAATCCGGGTAGTGAGGGGACGATCACGGTGAAGGCGTCCTCTGCTGCCCCGCCGTACCGGGAGGGGGTGGCCAGCCGGTCGGCGAGGTGGACGAGTTCGAGGAAGGAGCTGGGCCAGCCGTGCGTGATGATGATCGGCAACGCGTCCGGGTGCTCGCCGTCGAAGCGGAGATAGTGCACCGGCGTTCCGTCGAGGTCCGCGAAATGTGACGGAAGGGCGTTGATGGCGGCCTCGTGGGCTCGCCAGTCGTAGCCGGAGGCCCAGTAGGTGACGAGGCGGCGGAGCTCCACGGCGTCGGTACCGGCCTCCCAGCCGTTCACCGGCCAGGGCCGGGGCCATCGCGTAGACGTCAACCGAGCGCGGAGCTCGTCCAGTTCCGCGTCACCGACCGCGATCACGGGTGTGTCACTCGGCATGAGTTCTCCTTGCTGTGCTGCGTGATCGACGTGTGCGGAGCATGTGCGGCCGGGCCCGGAGTCCTGGACGGCGGGCCTTGATCCTTGATCTTGGACAGACGGGACACCGGATCCTCAGGATCTGAGGACGGACATCTCGTGGTCATGAAGAACTATCCGCCGCAGTTCACGGCGGACGCGGTCGCGCAGTGCCAGTCGCGGCCCGAGGCGACGATCCGGCAGGTCACCGCCGATCTGGGGATCAACTCCGAAACCCTGCGCAATTGGGTCCGGGACGCTGGTGCGAGCCGGCCAAGGGGGCGCCGGACACAGGTGCCGGCCGAGCCGCCGACGCCGTGCGCACCGGCGGGGGTTCGATCACCTGGCGAGCCTGGCGGTCACGTCCGCCCGGGCCGAGCGGCGGACGGGGACCACGTGACCACGCCGGTGTGCCAGCCACATGAGCACGACGGTGGCCACCACGCCGAACACCACGGCGTACACACTGCCCTCCGGTCCGAAGTCGCCGCCCGTGACCAGCGCGGGACCCGACATCGTCGCGTCCAGCAGGCCCTGCGGGGTGTCGCTGCCGGACACCTTGGTGCTGAAGATGGCGCTCGCGGCAATGTTCCAGCCGAAGTGCAGACCGATCGGCACCCACAGCTTGCGGGTGGCGATGTACGCGGCGGTCAGCATTCCGCCTGCCTCGATGGCGATGGCGATGGCACCCCACAGGGTGGCGTTCGCGTTGAGCAGGTGGATCAGGCCGAACAGCGAGCCGGTCAGCACGAGCGCGATCCAGGTTCCGGTCCAGTGCTCGACGTTCCGGAACAGGACACCGCGGAAGACCAGCTCCTCGGTCACGGCGGCGCCCGCCATGATGCCGAGCAGGCGGACGGCGCTCGCCGGCGTGCCCAGGCCGTTGATCGTGTAGTCGCCTGAGAAGGCGATGTTCGCGATGACTGCCCCGAACAGCGCGATGCCGAGCAGCGTGCCCCAGCTGATCCCCGCGCCTGCTCCCTTCAGCGACACCTCGACGGGGGCCCGGTGCTCGGTGCGCCGCACGACCCAGCCGTAGACCAGGACCGCGACGACGGCCGTCAGCAGGCCGGCGACGAGCGCCGGCCAGGGGTGGTCCTTCACCGCCGCGGTGCCCAGATTGCCGAGAATCCAGACCGTCACAACCGCCAAGAGCTGCCATATCAGACGCACGATGACTCCTTTGTGAGAATTCGTGGCGGGAGCGCCGCGGGCTACCAGCAGGGGGGCGCTCAGCCGGGGAGGTCGACGCCGAGGGCGACGTCGAAGGTCCCCGCGCCGTTGCGGGCCAGGCCCATCAGCAGCGGCCCGACCCCTTCCAGCCAGCGGGCCATCGCCAGGCCGCCGACATCGAACGGGCGCAGTCCGAGGCTCTCGATGAACGCCGATACGCTTGCCTTGGCCCGCGCGTCGTCGCCGGCGAAGAGCACGTCCAATGGGCGCCCCAAGGCCAGGACGTGGCCGAAGACGGTGTTGAACGCCTTCACGACGTGCGCGCTCGCCGGGACTGCCTTGGCGATCTCCTGCGCACCGGACGTGCCTTCAGGGATGACGAGCCCGGTGGCGTCGGCGTTGAACGTGTTGGAGATGTCGATGATGAACTTGCCGGCCAGTGCATCCCCGTGCTGGGCGACGACCGGCACGGCACTGGCGTATGGCACGGCCAGGACGACGATGTCGCCAACCGGGACGGCGCCGAATGTCCCGACCGTGGCCCCGCCGCCGAGCGTCGCGGCCAATTCCTTGGCCTTGGCCGGGTCGCGGCCGATGATCTCGACGGTGTTGCCGCCGGCGAGCGCCCGGCCGGCCAGGGCGCGGCCCATACCCCCCAGGCCGATGATGCTGATGCCGCTCATGGTGTGCCTGCTTTCTGAAGCTGGGCAGAACGCCATGCCCATCCGTCGTTGTCAACGGCTGTGTCGTCGACGCTCCACATTTGGTTAACGTGTGAACCAGAATGTACGGGGCATTTGGTTACCATGTCAACCAGACGGTAAAATGACGTACGTGACCGAGCCGCGGTGGTTGGACGAGCGAGAACAGCG
>NZ_JBVJHR010000045.1:0-4336 GCF_055586705.1 Sphaerisporangium sp. NPDC049457
ACGACCACCAAAACCTCCCCTTCGAACGCCTCGTCGAAGAACTCGCCCCCCAACGCGACCTCACCCGCAACCCCCTCTTCCAGACCATGCTCGTCCTGCAGACCACCGCGGAGACCCAGTCGTGGGACCTCCCGGGGCTGACCGTCCAGCCCTGCCCGGTCAACGGGGGCCTGGCCAAGTTCGACCTCAACCTCACCCTGTGCGAGGCCGGCGACCATCTCACCGGCTCCATCGACTACCCCACCGACCTGTACGACAAGGCCACGATCGAGCGGATGGCCGGCCACTTCGTGACCTTGCTGGAACGACTCGCCGAACGGCCCGCCACGCCCATCTCCGAGATCGACATGCTCACCGACGCCGAACACGCCGCGCTCACGGCATGGCAGGCCACGGCCGGGATCCCCGCCGAGGTCCGCGGCGCCCCGGCACGGCCGGCGCTCGTGCGCGTCGTCGATCCGCAGGACCGGCCGGTGCCGGTCGGCGTCCCCGGTGAGCTGCTGCTGGGCGGCGAGAACCCGTACCGCACCGGTGACCTGGTGAGCTGGTCGCCGTCGGGCGAGCTGCGGTTCCTCGGCCGCCGCGAGGACCAGGTGGTGGTGCACGGGGAGCGTGTCGCGCTGGGCGAGGTGGAGGCGGCGCTGGCCTCCCACGACGCCGTGTCGGACGCCGCGGCCGCCGTGCGCGGCGGCGAACTGGTCGGCTACCTGGTGCCGGCCGGTGCGGCGGCGCCGGAGGCGGGGGAACTGCGGCAGTACCTCAGCGACCGGCTGCCGGCGTTCATGGTGCCGTCGGCCTATGTCGCACTCCCCCTGGTGCCGCGTACGGCGGCGGGCGCCGTCGACCGGAAGGCCCTCCCCGAGCCGGACGCGGAGGCGGCACCGTCGTCGGCGCCGCGCAGCGCGGCCGAGAAGGTCATCGCCGGCATCTGGCGGGAGGTGCTCGGCGTCGACGACATCAGCGTGACCGACAACTTCTTCTCGCTCGGCGGGGACTCCATCATCAGCCTGCAGGTGATCGCGCGGGCGAAGAAGTTCGGCCTCCAGCTGACGCCGAGGATGTTCTTCCAGCACCAGACGGTCGCGGCCATCGCCGCCAACGCCCGGTCCACCAGTCCCATCCTGGCCGACCAGGGCAAGATCGTGGGAGAGGTGCCGCTCACGCCGATCCAGCACTGGTTCTTCGAACTGGACCTGCCGGATCCCGCCCACTTCAACCAGGTGGAGCTGCTGGAGACCGACGGCCTGGACGGCGCGGTGTTGCGGCGGGCGCTGGTGAGCCTCGTCGAGCACCACGACGCGCTGCGCCTGCGGGTCGTCAAGGACGGCGGCCGGTGGCGCCAGCGCATCGACGACGACGCCGGTCCGGGCATCCTCGCCCGTCACGACCTGTCCGCGGTGGCGGACGACGAGCTGTGGCCGCGGATGGCGCGGATCGCCGACGAGGCGCAGCGCGGCATGGACCTGGCCGGCGGGCCGGTGATCCGGGCGGTCCTGATGGAGCTGGGCCCGGGCCGCGGCCAGCGACTGCTCATCGCGATCCACCACCTCGCGGTCGACGGCGTGTCCTGGCGGATCCTGCTGGAGGATCTCGGCACCGCCTACCGGCAGGCGGCCGAGGGGCGCGAGCCGCTGCTGCCGGCCAAGACGACGTCCGTGCGAACCTGGGCGGAGAAGCTCACGGCGCACGCCGGCTCGGCCGCCGCGCTCGCCGAACTCGGCTACTGGTCGTCGCAGGGCCCCCAGCGGTCGCTGCCTCGTGACCGTGACGGGCGGAACACCATGCGTTCCTCCGCCGCCGTCACGGTCGCGCTGAGCGAGAGCGAGACGGCCGCCCTGCTGCAGGACGTGCCGCGGGCCTTCCACACCCAGATCAACGACGCGCTGCTCGCCGCGGTGGGCGCCGCGGTGCACGCCTGGACCGGGGACGACGCCGTCCGCATCAGCCTGGAGGGCCACGGCCGGGAGGACCTGTTCCCGGACGTGGACACCTCCCGGACGGTGGGATGGTTCACCAGCGTGTTCCCCGTCGCTCTGCACGGCGTGGGCGAGACCGATCCGGCCATCCTGCTCAAGAGCGTCAGCGAGCAGCTCGGGGGCATACCGCGCCGGGGCATCGGCTACGGCGTCCTGCGGTACCTGGGCGACGCGCGGGTGCGGCGGTCGCTGGACCACCCCGCTCCAGAGATCAACTTCAACTATCTGGGGCAGTTCGCCCCCGGCGTCCCCGGCCTCGGCCGGTACGCCGGCGCGGCGGAGCCCAGGGGCCGTTCCATCGGCTCCGCCGGGATGCGCCGTCATCTGCTGGACATCCTGGCGGCCGTGGAGAACGGCGTGCTGGGCATCGAGATCTCCTACTCCACGGCGATCCACGACGCGACCACCGTCGAGCGCTTCGCCGAAGACATCGTCGGAAACCTTCGCGCGCTGCTCGGCATCGCCTCCGAGCAGAGCGAAGGCATCGGCGCCGCCCCGGCGCATCTCCCGCTAGCGGAACTCGACGAGGATGAGATGGCCGCGATCATGAGGAAGTTCAGCGCATGAGCAACCCCAACGTGGAAGACATCTACGGCCTGTCGCCGATGCAGTTCGGCATGCTGTTCCATTCGCTGCAGAGCAGCCACGGCGTCAACCCGTACCAGGTGCAGATGATCGAGCAGATCGTCGGGCCGCTCGACGAGGAGCGCTTCCTGGACGCCTGGCAGCACGTCGTCGACCGGCACTCCATCCTGCGCAGCGCCTTCGTGTGGCAGGACGTGTCGACGCCGGTGCAGGTCGTCCAGCGCAAGGCCGAGCTGCCGCGCGAGCGGTTCGACTGGCGTGACTGCGACGCCGCGGAACAGGACGCGCGCCTGAGGCGGCTGGCGGCCGACGACTGGGACCAGGGCTTCGACCTGTCGAGGCCGCCGCTGCTGCGGGTGCGGATCATCAGGACCGCGGACGACCGCCGTCTGCTGCTGTGGTCGTTCCACCACATCCTGCTGGACGGCTGGAGCGTCCAGCTCGTCAAGAAGGAGCTGTTCGACGTCTACCGGGCCGCCGTCGAAGGCAGGGACCCGGGCCTGCCGCCGGCCATCCCGTACGTCCGGTACGCGAAGTGGCTGCACGAGCAGCCCTCGTCCCGCGCGCGGGAGTTCTGGCGCGGCTACCTCGCGGGCGTGACCGAGCCCACCGAGCTGGCCGCCGGCCGGACCGGCGGGGAACCGGGGGTGGCGGAGTTCGAGTTCTCGTTGAGCGCCGAGCTGTCGGGCGCGGTGCGCCGGTTCGCCAGGGAGCAGCGGCTCACCGTCAACACCGTGGTACAGGGGGTGTGGTCGGCGCTGCTGTCCCGCTACAGCGGCCGCGACGACGTGCTGTTCGGCGCCACCACCTCCGGCCGGTCGATCTCGCTGCCCGGCGTGGAGTCGATGGTGGGGCTGTTCATCAACACCCTGCCGGTGCGCGCCCGGGTGGACGGGCGGGCCACGGTCGCCGCCTGGCTGCGGGAGCTGCAGGACCAGCAGATCGACCTGCGGCAGTGGGAGCACTGCCATCTCGTCGACGTGCAGGAGTGCAGCGACGTCCCGCGCGGCAAGCCGCTGTTCCAGTCCATCCTCGTGTTCGAGAACTACCCGGATCTGCGCGGCTCGGACTGCCTGCCCGCGGGAGTCGACTACCGGCCGGTGAGCTGCGTCGAGCGAACCGGCTACCCGCTCACCGTGGTCGTCTCGGCCGAGGAGGTGCTGGAGGTCAAGTTCGCCTACGACAGCGCCCTGTTCGACGGCGAGACGATCGAACGCCTCGCGGGTCACTTCGAGAGCCTGGTGAGGGGTTTCGTCGCGGCCCCGCAGGCCCCGCTGTCGGAGATCGACATGCTCACCGACGCCGAGCGGCGGCGGATGCTGGTGGAGTGGAACGACACCGCCGGCCCGTTCCCCACCGGCCGCACCATCCACGACATGGTCGCCGAACAGGCCACCACCCACCCCGACCACATCGCCGTCGTCCACGGCGACCGGACACTGACCCACCGGGAACTCGACGCCCGCGCCAACCAACTCGCCCACCACCTGCGCGCCCAAGGCATCGGCCCCGAAACCCTCATCGCCGTCTTCCAGGACCGCACCCCGGACCTCGTCGTCACCCTCCTCGGCATCCTCAAAGCCGGCGCCGCCTACGTCCCCCTGGACCCCGAGTACCCCGCAGAACGACTGGAGTTCATGCTCCAGGACACCGCGGCGCCGCTGGTCATCACCCAGCACCACCTCGCCCACCACCTTCCCGACCACACCACCCAGCTGTTGATCGACACCCACTGGCCACAGGTCGCCACCCACCCCACCACCCCACCCCCACCC
>NZ_JBVJHR010000046.1:0-1992 GCF_055586705.1 Sphaerisporangium sp. NPDC049457
GTCTGGTGGCGGGTTGGGTCGGTGGCTGTTTGTTGTTTGTGAATTGCATAGTGGACGCGAGCATCTTTGTGGCCAAGTTTTTTAGGGCACACGGTGGATGCCTTGGCATCAGGAGCCGATGAAGGACGTGGGAGGCTGCGTTAAGCCTCGGGGAGTCGCCAACCAGACGTTGATCCGGGGATGTCCGAATGGGGAAACCTAGCACCAGTCATGTGGTGTTGCCGCCGTCTGAATGTATAGGGCGGTTGGTGGTAACGCGGGGAAGTGAAACATCTCAGTACCCGTAGGAAGAGAAAACAATAGTGATTCCGTGAGTAGTGGTGAGCGAAAGCGGATGAGGCTAAACCATGCGCGTGTGATAGCCGGCGGGTGTTGCGTGTGTGGGGTTGTGGGACCCTCTGGTGGCTGCCGCTGCGGCCGCAAGCAGTGATAAATCGATGGGGTAGCCGAAGTTTCTGGGAAGTTGCGCCGTAGACCGTGAGAGTCGGGTAGGTGAAACTCTGTCGACTGTTTGAGGGGATCCCAAGTAGCACGGGGCTCGAGGAATCCTGTGTGAATCTGCCAGGACCACCTGGTAAGCCTAAATACTCCCTGATGACCGATAGTGAACGAGTACCGTGAGGGAAAGGTGAAAAGCGCCCCGGTGAGGGGTCGTGAAATAGTACCTGAAACCGTGTGCCTACAAGCCGTAGGAGCTTAGGCGGGGTTTGCCCTGTCTGTGATGTGACTGCGTGCCTTTTGAAGAATGAGCCTGCGAGTTATGGTGTGTGGCGAGGTTAACCCGTGTGGGGGAGCCGTAGCGAAAGCGAGTCTGAATAGGGCGTTTGAGTCGCATGCTGTAGACCCGAAGCGGGGTGATCTACGCATGGGCAGGTTGAAGCGCGGGTAAGACCGTGTGGAGGACCGAACCCACCAGGGTTGAAAACCTGGGGGATGACCTGTGTGTAGGGGTGAAAGGCCAATCAAACTCCGTGATAGCTGGTTCTCCCCGAAATGCATTTAGGTGCAGCGTTGCGTGTTTCTTGCCGGAGGTAGAGCACTGGATGGCTGATGGGCCTTACCGGGTTACTGACGTCAGCCAAACTCCGAATGCCGGTAAGTGAGAGCGTGGCAGTGAGACTGCGGGGGATAAGCTTCGTAGTCGAGAGGGAAACAGCCCAGACCACCGACTAAGGCCCCTAAGCGTGTGCTAAGTGGGAAAGGATGTGGAGTCGCAGTGACAACCAGGAGGTTGGCTTAGAAGCAGCCATCCTTGAAAGAGTGCGTAATAGCTCACTGGTCAAGTGATTCTGCGCCGACAATGTAGCGGGGCTCAAGTACACCGCCGAAGTCGTGGCACTCACATTCGTGTGGGTGGGTAGGGGAGCGTCGTGCAGCCGGTGAAGCAGCCGAGTGATCGAGTTGTGGAGGCTGTGCGAGTGAGAATGCAGGCATGAGTAGCGAATCAGAAGTGAGAAACTTCTGCGCCGGATGACCAAGGGTTCCTGGGCTAGGCTAATCCGCCCAGGGTAAGTCGGGACCTAAGGCGAGGCCGACAGGCGTAGTCGATGGACAACGGGTTGATATTCCCGTACCCGCTGGTATGCGCCCATATCGAATCCAGTGATACTAAGGGTCCTTAAGTCCCTGACGCTCTTCGGAGTGTGGGTGAGGCTGAACGCCTGGCCTGATCTGGTAGTAGGTAAGCGATGGGGTGACGCAGGAGGGTAGCCCATCCCAGGCGATGGTTGTTCCTGGGGTAAGCATGTAGCCCGTGGCATAGGTAAATCCGTGCTGCATTGAGGGTGAGATGTGATGCCGAGCCGATTGTGGTGAAGTGGGTGATCCCATGCTGCCGAGAAAAGCCTCTAGTGAGTGTGCCGGCGGCCCGTACCCTAAACCGACTCAGGTGGTCAGGTAGAGAATACCAAGGCGATCGGGTGAACTGTGGTTAAGGAACTCGGCAAATTGCCCCCGTAACTTCGGGAGAAGGGGGACCTCTGCTGGTGATGA
>NZ_JBVJHR010000046.1:2088-3476 GCF_055586705.1 Sphaerisporangium sp. NPDC049457
CCGGAGCTGGTGGGGGTCGCAGTGGCCAGGGGGAAGCGACTGTTTACTAAAAACACAGGTCCGTGCGAAGTCGTAAGACGATGTATACGGACTGACGCCTGCCCGGTGCCGGAACGTTAAGGGGACCGCTTAGTGAAGTCTTCGGGCTTTGCGAAGGTGAGAACTTAAGCGCCGGTAAACGGCGGTGGTAACTATAACCATCCTAAGGTAGCGAAATTCCTTGTCGGGTAAGTTCCGACCTGCACGAATGGCGTAACGACTTCCCCGCTGTCTCAACCACAGACCCGGCGAAATTGCACTACGAGTAAAGATGCTCGTTACGCGCAGCAGGACGGAAAGACCCCGGGACCTTCACTACAGCTTGACATTGGTGTTTGGGACGGCTTGTGTAGGATAGGTGGGAGACGGTGAAGCTGGGACGCTAGTTCTGGTGGAGTCATTGGTGAAATACCACTCTGGTCGTTTTGGATGTCTAACCCGCGCCCGTGTATCCGGGTGGGGGACAGTGTCTGGTGGGTAGTTTAACTGGGGCGGTTGCCTCCTAAAGGGTAACGGAGGCGCCCAAAGGTTCCCTCAGCCTGGTTGGCAATCAGGTGGTGAGTGTAAGTGCACAAGGGGGCTTGACTGTGAGACCGACAGGTCGAGCAGGAGCGAAAGCTGGGACTAGTGATCCGGCGGTGGCATGTGGAAGCGCCGTCGCTCAACGGCTAAAAGGTACCCCGGGGATAACAGGCTGATCTTCCCCAAGAGTCCATATCGACGGGATGGTTTGGCACCTCGATGTCGGCTCGTCGCATCCTGGGGCTGGAGTAGGTCCCAAGGGTTGGGCTGTTCGCCCATTAAAGCGGTACGCGAGCTGGGTTTAGAACGTCGCGAGACAGTTCGGTCCCTATCCGCTGCGCGCGTAGGAGACTTGAAAGGGGCTGTCCCTAGTACGAGAGGACCGGGACGGACGAACCTCTGGTGTGCCAGTTGTTCTGCCAAGAGCACGGCTGGTTGGCTACGTTCGGGAGGGATAACCGCTGAAAGCATCTAAGCGGGAAGCCTGCCTTGAGATGAGGTCTCCCACCCTGTTGTGGGGGTAAGGCTCCCAGTGGACTACTGGGTTGATAGGCCGGAGGTGGAAGCATCGTAAGGTGTGGAGCTGACCGGTACTAATAGGCCGAGGACTTGACCACAAAGCGTTTTGCTCGCGTCCACTGTGTGACTCAGAGACAGCGAACCGGCCTTTTCCGGCTTGGTTGGTGTGTTTCGAGGGGTTACGGCGGTCATAGCGGTAGGGAAACACCCGGTTACATTCCGAACCCGGAAGTTAAGCCTTCCAGCGCCGATGGTACTGCACCGGGGACGGTGTGGGAGAGTAGGACACCGCCGGACAAAATTTCATA
>NZ_JBVJHR010000047.1:0-2521 GCF_055586705.1 Sphaerisporangium sp. NPDC049457
AACCTCCCCTTCGAACGCCTCGTCGAAGAACTCGCCCCCCAACGCGACCTCACCCGCAACCCCCTCTTCCAGACCATGCTCGTCCTGCAGACCACGCCGGCCAGCAGGATTTGGACCCTGCCCGGCGTGGACGTCGAACACGTCCCGCTCCAGGCCACCGACTCCCAGATGGACCTCACCTTCGACCTCACCTTGCAGGACGACCGCAGCGCCAAGGGGTTCATCTACTTCAGCAGCGACCTGTTCGACAGGGCCACGATCGAGCGGATGGCCGGCCACTACCTGACCTTGCTGGAACGACTCGCCGAGCGGCCCACCACACCGATCTCCCAGATCAGCATGCTCACCGACGCCGAGCGGCGGCAGATCTTGGTGGAGTGGAACGACAGCGCGGCACCGGTCCCCGCCGGGCGCACCATCGACGACCTGATCGCCGAGCAGGCCGCCGCCCGTCCCGACCATGTCGCGGTGGTCTCCGAGGGCCGGACGCTGACGCATGGGGAACTCGACGCCCGCGCCAACCAGCTCGCCCACCACCTGCGCGCCCAGGGCATCGGCCCGGAAACCCTCGTCGCGGTCTTCCTCGACCGCACCCCCGATCTGATCGTCGCTCTGCTGGGGATCCTGAAGGCCGGCGCCGCCTACGTCCCCCTGGACCCCGAATACCCCGCAGAACGACTCGCTTACATGCTCGACGACACCGCCGCGCCCCTGGTCATCACGCAGGAGGACCTCGCCACCCGCCTGCCCGGTGACACCGCCCGCCTGCTCATCGACGCCCAATGGCCACAGGTGGCGGCCCACCCGGTCACCGCTCCCCCGCAGCTCGCCGGACCGCACAACCTCGCCTACGTCATCTACACCTCCGGCTCCACCGGCAGGCCCAAAGGCGTCATGATCGAACACGAAGGCGTCGTCGGCTACATGGCGGGCATGCAGGACGCGTTCCCGATCCATCCGGGCGAGAACTTCCTGCAGGCCACGCCGGTGACGTTCGACGTGTCGGCGTACGAGATCCTCTGGCCGCTCTGGCAGGGGGGCACGGTCGTGCTGGTGCCCGGGGCCTCCCGGCTGGACATGGCGCACGTCGGGTCGCTCATGCGCCGCCACCGCATCGTCGGGCTGCATTTCGTCCCGAGCCTGATGGACATGTTCGTCTCCCAGGTCGACCCCGCGGACTGCACCGCCCTTCGGTACGCGTTCTGCAGTGGTGAGGCGCTGCCGGAGGCGCTCGTGCGGCGGTTCGCCGACCGGTTCGGCGACGGCCTGATCAACCTCTACGGCGCCACCGAGGTGTCGGTGGACACGACCTTCTGGCACGCCACGCCGGGTTCGCCGGTCCTCGCCGGACGCCCGATGAGCAACCAGAGGGTGTACGTACTGGACGGTTCCCTGCGGCCGGTGCCCGTCGGCGCGATAGGCGAGGTCTATCTCGGCGGGCTGTCCGTCGGCCGCGGCTACCTGGGCAGGCCCGGCCTGACCGCCGATCGTTTCCGTCCCGATCCCTTCTCGGACGACCCCGGCGACCGCCTGTACAAGACCGGGGACCTCGGCCGGTTCACCACCGAGGGCGAACTGGACCTCCTCGGGCGCATCGACAGCCAGGTGAAGCTGCGCGGCGTCCGCGTCGAGCCCGGCGAGATCGAGACGGTCCTGCTGTCGCACCCCGACGTCGCGGCCTGCGCCGTGGTGGCCCGGGAGGACGGCGCGCACGAAAAGCACCTGGTCGCGTACTGCGTGCCGGCCGCCGGCGATCCGGACGTCGCCGGACTGCGGGCGCTGTGCCGGGCCGAGCTTCCGCAGGCCATGGTCCCCGCCGTCTTCGTGACGCTTCCGGCGCTGCCGTTGAACGGCAACGGCAAGGTGGACCGCAAGAAGCTGCCCGCGCCCGACGCCGAGGCCCTCGCGCCCAGCGCCGCCCACGTCGCCCCGCGAGACGAGATCGAGGAGGCGCTCGCCGCCGTATGGGCCGATCTTCTCGGCCTGGACCGCGTCGGCGTCCACGACAACTTCTTCGAGGTCGGCGGCCACTCGCTGCGGGCGGTCCAGCTCGTCAACCAGGTGGAGCGGCTGACCGGCATCCGCATCAGTCTCAGGGACCTGTTTCTTTCGCCGTCGATCGCCGGCATCAAGACCCAGCTGCTGGAGCTCGTCGACGCCCAAGGTGAGGAATGATCATGGAAGATGGTTCGACGCAGGCCCGCCTGCTCTCTCGCATCCGGAGCCAGAAGGCCCATTCCCTGCCCACGCGGGATCGTTCGAAGCCGGTCCCGTTGTCGTCCGCCCAGCGCGGGCTGTGGCTGCTGGACCAGTTGGAGCCCGGCGGCAACGGGTACGTGGTGCCGATCGCGTTGCGTCTGGCCGGGGCGGTGGACGTGGCGGCGTTGCGGCAGGCGCTGTCAGCACTGGTGGCACGACACGAGGTGCTGCGCACCCGGTTCGCCGCCGACGACACCGGCCAGCCCTACCAGCTGATCGACCCACCCGCCCCCGTCGACCTGCCCATCACCGACCTCACCGG
>NZ_JBVJHR010000048.1:0-2157 GCF_055586705.1 Sphaerisporangium sp. NPDC049457
TCTCGACGACGGCTGAATCCGGACCCCGTGGCGGCGGCTGAAATCTGACCCCTGCGTGTTGATTGTTACTGGTCGCTGCTGGTGTCTGCTGCTGGGACACGGCCCAGGTCGCGGTTCTTCAGTCGGTAGCTGTCGCCCTTCATGCTGATGACTTCGGCGTGGTGGACGAGCCGGTCGATCATGGCGGCGGCGACCACGTCGTCGCCGAACACCTCGCCCCAGCGTCCGAAGGGTTTGTTGCTGGTGACGATGAGGCTGGCCCGTTCGTAGCGGCTGGAGACCAGCTGGAAGAACAGGTTGGCGGCTTGGGGTTCGAAGGGGATATAGCCGACCTCGTCCACGATCAGCACCGGGATGCGCGACAGCTTGGTCAGTTCGGTTTGCAGGGTTCCGGTGGCGTGGGCGTCGGCCAGGCGGGCGACCCACCCGGCGGCGGTGGCGAAGGCGACGCGGTGCCCGGCTTGGCAGGCGCGGATGCCCAACCCGACCGACAGGTGGGTCTTGCCGGTGCCGGGCGGGCCGAGGAAGACCACGTTCTCGCGTGCGGTGACGAAGTCCAGCGTGCCCAGGTGAGCGATGACCTCGCGTTTGAGGGAGCGCTGGTGGTCGAAGTCGAAGTCCTCCAAGGCTTTGCGGGCGGGGAAACGCGCACTTCGGATCCGGGCCTCACCGCCGTGGGACTCCCGAGCGGCGACCTCGCGTTGCAGGCAGGCGGCCAGGAACTCCTCATGGCTCCACCCCTCGGTTCGGGCGCGCTCGGCCAGCCGGTCGATGGCCGCGCCCAGGGACGGGGCCTTGAGCACCCGGGTCAGGTAGGCCAGCTCCGAGCCGATGGCACGGCCGCTGGTGGTGGTGTCGCCGGCCATCACGCCACCCCCTCGACACCGCACAGCACGTCGTAGTCGCTGAGCGCTCGTACCTGCACTGGCGTCTCCGCCGGGCGCGGAGAGGGGGCGTGGGTGGCTCGCATGATTGCGGCGGCGTGCTGGTGGGCCGGGTCGGTGATGGTCTGGTGAGGTGCCCAGCACCGCCGGTGGCAGGCCACCTGCTGACCGGCGCAGGTCACGGTGACCTGGTCCAAGTCGGCGACCACCTCCACCATCCGGCCGATCGCTGAGGGGTGCACCGAGTAGTCACACGAGGCGATGCGCACGTAGTGATCGCGTCCCAGCCGGGTCGCCGAGCGCCAGCCGACGATCGGAGCGACCGGTGGCAACGCCAGCATCGCCTCCAAGTCGACCGGCAGCCGGTCGATGGGCCGGCAGGCGATCCGCCGATGATGGCGCCGGTTCGCCAGGGCCAGCCAGTCACCCAACTGGGCGTTGAAGTCGTGCGGCGAGGTGAACGACCTGCCCGGCAGGAAGGAGGTCTCCAGGTAGCCGTTGGCCCGCTCGACCAGTCCCTTGGCTTCGGGGTCACCGGGTTTGCACTGCAGGATCCGCACCCCCAGCGTCCCGCGGAACGCGGTGGCTTCCCGGCTCAGCTGCGGCCGTCCGCCCTTCCACTGGCCGATCGCCGATTCGTTGTCCCACACCAGTGTCTTGGGCACCCCACCCAGAGCCGACAGCAACGCCCAGTGCCCGGCGAACAGGTCCCCGGCGGTGCGCGAGGGCAGCATCCGGGCCATCAGCCACCGCGAGTAGCCGCTGACCATCACCAAAACCGGCGGGCTGGTCGCCTGTTGTCCCCCGATCGGCACCTTCACCGCCGGGAACCACAGATCACACTGGGCCAGCTCACCGGCCTGATAGGTCGTGCGGGACGCCGGGTCGACCGGCTTGAACGCCTGCCGCAGCACCCGCACCCGGTCCTTGAGCACCGTCAGCGAACGGCTCCAGCCGATCCGCTCAGCGATCACCGTCGCCGGCATGTCGGGGAACTCCGCCAGCAGCGCCCGTATCTGCGGCTCGACCGCGTCCACGATCGAGCCCTTGCCCGGCCGCTGGTACTTGGGTGGCGTATCGGCGGCCAGCGCGCGTTTCACGGTGTTCTTCGAGATGCCCATCCGCCGCGCGATCGCCTTGATCGGCATCTGCTCAGCTCGATGCAGCCGGCGGATCTCCGCCCAGTCCTCCACCTTGATCACCCTCCAGAGTTACTGAAGGGGGTCCATTTTCGGCTGTCGCCAGGGGGTCCACATTCGCGCGCCGTCGACAA
>NZ_JBVJHR010000049.1:0-1979 GCF_055586705.1 Sphaerisporangium sp. NPDC049457
GCCACGTACAGCCCGCACGGGTCGAGGTTGTCCGGGGCGCAGGTGACCCAGAGGTCGTCCCTTCCTGCGATGAGCCGCCGGTCGGCGATCGGGTCTTTGTCCGTGCCGACGAAGGTGCGCTCGACGCCGTACCTGAGCAGGGACAGCGCGTCCTTGGCGTAGTAGGTCTCGTCGAAGACGACCGCCTTGGGGCGGGCGAGGTGGTCGAACCTCAGCGCGCCGCCGAACACCGCCACCAGGATCGGCCCCAGCCACCCCCACAGGCGGCCGCCCTGGAACGGCGGCACCAGCCGGTCGCGCACCGACACGGCCCCGCCGGCCTCCGCGCCGGCCGACTCGGCCTCGGCGGCCTCGGCCGACCCGGAAGACCTGGCCGGCTCGGACGGCCTGGCCGGCTCGGACGGCCTGGCGGACGCGGAAGGCTCAGCGGACTCGGGAAGTTCGGCCGACCCGGAAGGCTTGGCGGGCTCGGCGGGCTCATGAGGCTCGTCCGCGTGACCATGCGGGCCGGTACCGTCGGCCGACCGGAGCGGTGGTCTTCCGAAAAGCGTCAGGTTTCCGGCGAATCTCGGGAGGAAGTCGCGAACGGCCACCCGGGCACCCTATTCGTCCCGCGCGGCCCGCATCCAGATCTTCCGCGCCGTCAGGAGCGATGGACGGCGTCGTACAGCTCGCGCTTGGGGACGCCGGCGGCCTTGGCCACCTCGACGATCGCCTGCTTGCGCGACACCCCGGCCTCCTCGCGCCGGGCGACCTCCTCGACCAGCGCGCCGATGTCGGGCTCGGCGTCGCTCGGCGCGTACCCGGCGACGACCAGCGTGATCTCGCCGCGCACGTCGCCCTCGGCCCAGGCGGCCAGCTCGGCCAGCGGGCCGCGGCGCACCTCCTCGTAGGTCTTGGTCAGCTCGCGGCACACCGCCGCGGGCCGGTCGGCGCCGAACGCCTCGGCCATCGCGGCCAGGCACGCGCCCAGCCGGTGCGGGGCCTCGAAGAAGACCATCGTCCGCTCCTCCGCGGCGAGCGCGGCCAGCCGCCGTGCCCGCTCCCCTGCCTTGCGCGGCGGGAAGCCCTCGAAGCAGAACCGGTCGCTGGGCAGGCCGGAGATCGCGAGCGCGGTCGTCACGGCGGAGGGGCCGGGAAGCGCCGTCACCGGAATGCCGGCCTCGACGGCGAGATGGGTCAGCCGGTAGCCCGGATCGGACACTCCGGGCATGCCGGCGTCGGTGATGACCAGCACGGTGCGCCCGTCCTGGAGGTCGCCGAGCAGCTCGCCCGCCCTGGCCGCCTCGTTGGCGTCGTAGTAGGACACCACGCGGCCCCCGAGCGCGACCCCGAGGTCGGCGGCGAGCCTGCGCAGCCGGCGGGTGTCCTCGGCGGCCACGACGTCGGCGCTCGCGAGCGCCTCCCGCAGCCGCGCCGAGGCGTCCTCGACGCGCCCGATCGGAGCCCCTGCCAGAACCAGCCTGCCGTTGTCGTTCACGGTGCCCATCCTCTCCCATGAACGTTCCATCGACGCGGGCGCCATCTACTGGGCGTTCTCTGCCAGGAGTCCCCCAATTGGGTACGTAAGAGGTGTTTCTTAGGCTGGACGTAATAGCCGCCCCGTACGATGTCCGGATGGCCCTGACGGACTTCCCTAACCAGGACTTCGAGCAGCCGGAGCCGCACGACGACCCAGCACAGCCGGGTTCCGTCCGCGACCGGCTCGTCCCGCCGTTCCCCGGAAACCCCCTGTGGGGCTGGCTCGGTCCGATCTTGGTGGCGCTGTTCGGCGGCTTCCTGAGATTCGACCGGCTGGGCTACCCCAAAGCGGTGGTCTTCGACGAGACCTACTACGCCAAGGACGCGTTCTCGCTGATCAACTTCGGCGTGGAGCGGGTGGCGGTCAAGGACGCCGACAAGATGCTCCTGGCCGGCAACGAGTCCATCTGGAAACAGTGCGGCCCGAACGAGCTCGACCAGTGCGCCTCCTACGTCGT
>NZ_JBVJHR010000051.1:0-1389 GCF_055586705.1 Sphaerisporangium sp. NPDC049457
CGCATCCTCGCGGTGTGCGAACCCGGCACCGTCATCTACAACGAATACGGCGCCACCGAATGCTCGGTCGCCAACGTCATGTCCGCCACCCGCCGGGTCGATGACGACGACACCACCGGCGCGATCGCGGTCGGCGTGCCCATCACCAACACCACGGCCTACGTCGTCGACGGGAACGGCCGGCCGGTGCCGGTCGGGGTGGCCGGGGAATGCCTGCTCGGCGGCATCTGCGTCGCGCGCGGCTACCTCAACCGGCCCCAGCTCACCGGCGAGAGGTTCATCGAGGACCATCTCAGCGGACGGCCGGGACGTCTGTACCGCACCGGCGACCTGTGCCGCTGGCTGCCCACCGGAGAACTGGAGTTCGTGGGCCGGATCGACAACCAGGTGAAGCTGCGCGGGTACCGGATCGAGCTCGGCGAGATCGAGGCGACCCTGATCGCGCATCCCGCCGTGGGCTCCGCCGCGGTGGCCGTCCGCGAGGACATCCCCGGCGTGCAGCGGCTGGTGGCCTACCTCGTGCCCGCTCCCGGCGGTGCCTCGCCCATCGCGGACGAGCTCAAGGAGCACGCCGCTCGCACCCTGCCCGCGTACATGGTGCCCACCGCGTTCGTGACGCTGCCCGCCCTGCCGCTGACCCCCAACGGCAAGACCGACTACAAGGCCCTGCCCGCGCCGGCCGCCGCTCAGGACGCCGCCCGCGACACCGCCCAGGTCGGCCCCCGCACGGCGACCGAGCGGCTCGTCGCCGGGATCTGGCAGGACGTCCTCGGCATCGCCGCTCCGGGCGTCCATGACAACTTCTTCGAGCTCGGCGGCCACTCGCTGCCGGCCTTCAAGGTCATCACCCGGCTGCGCCGCGAACTGGGCGTGGAGGTGCCGCTGCGGGCGCTGTTCCAGGCGCCGACCATCGCCGAGCTGAGCGCTCTGCTGCCCGGCATGCGGGCCGCCGACCAGGACTCCGGCGACCAGGAGGCGCTGGCGCCGGTGCCGCGTGGCTCCCGGATGCCGGTCTCCTCCGCGCAGCGGGGGTTGTGGTTCCTGGACCGGCTGGAGCCGGGCCGGGGGGACTATGTGGTGCCGATCGCGTTGCGTCTGGCCGGGGCGGTGGACGTGGCGGCGTTGCGGCAGGCGCTGTCAGCACTGGTGGCACGACACGAAGTGCTGCGCACCCGATTCGCCGCCGACGACACCGGCCAGCCCTACCAGCTGATCGACCCGCCCGCCCCCGTCGACCTGCCCATCACCGACCTCACCGGGCACGACGAAGACGACATCACCCGCCACCTCAACGCCATCGCCGCCACCCCCTTCGACCTGGCCACCGGACCACTCCTGCGAGCGGCACTGCTGCGCACCGCACCCGACCAGACCATCCTGATCATCTGC
>NZ_JBVJHR010000052.1:0-1205 GCF_055586705.1 Sphaerisporangium sp. NPDC049457
GTGCTTATGTCAGCGGTCTGCTGTCGGGCGTCGAGCGTAAGAACTGCTGGAACCTGGCCGAGCAGGCCGGGCATCGCGGGCCGGAGGCGATGCAGCGGCTGCTGCGCACCGCCCGCTGGGATGTCGATCGTGTCCGTGATGACGTGCGGGAGTATGTGTACGACCGGCTCGGTCACCCCGACGGGGTGCTGATCGTGGATGAGACCGGCTTTGTGAAGAAGGGCACCGCCTCAGCCGGGGTGCAACGGCAGTACACCGGTACTGCGGGGCGGATCGAGAACAGCCAGGTCGGCGTGTTCTTGGCCTACGCCTCGCCTCGAGGGCGGGCACTGATCGATCGGCGGTTGTACCTGCCGGAGGCGTCCTGGGTCGCCGATGGCGAGCGATGCCAGGCTGCCGGAGTGCCGGCCCGCTCGGTGTTCACGACCAAGCCGGCGCTGGCCGGGCAGATGATCGCCGCAGCGCTGGAGGAGGGGATCGGCGCGGCCTGGGTCACCGGGGACGAGGTCTATGGACAAGACCCCCGGCTACGTGCCCTGATCGAGGATCGCGGGGTGGGGTACGTGCTGGCGATCGCGGGCAACCATCGGGTGACCACCAGCGGTGCGGACGGTGGCGTCCAGATGGTGTCGCAGCTCGCCGCGGGGGTGATGGCCTGGCATCGCTACAGCGCCGGAGCGGGCGCCAAGGGACCGCGGTGGTACGCCTGGGCCTGGAGACGAATTGATCCCGGCAGCCGGGGGTGGCGGTGGCTGCTGGTCCGGCGCACGATCACCACAGGCGAGCTGGCGTTCTTCCGGTGCTCCTCACCCACGGCGGTATCGCTGGCGACCTTGGTGGGCGTCGCCGGGACGCGGTGGGCGATCGAGGAGTCGTTCCAGGCGGCCAAGGGCCAGGTAGGGCTGGATCACTACCAGGTCCGCACCTGGACCGGCTGGCATCGGCACATCACGCTGGCGATGCTCGCCCTGGCCTTCCTCGCCACGATCGCCGCCGAATCCACAAGCGATGGCGACGAGGAGATGACCGCGCTGACCGTGCCGGAAGTCCGGCGCCTGTTCGCTGTTCTCGTCCTTACACCGCACCGGCGAACCGAGGAGATTCTGCGCTGGTCACACTGGCGACGCCGACACCAACGCCACGCAAGCCGATGCCACTACCAGCGCAGATCCCAACGCTGATCTCAAAATGCCACTGGAGTACTA
>NZ_JBVJHR010000053.1:0-1199 GCF_055586705.1 Sphaerisporangium sp. NPDC049457
GGGCTGTTGCCGTATCTGATGACCGGGCGGGTGTTGGTGTTGGAGTCGAAGCTGTCGGACAGCGTGAAGTCCAGCACCCCGTAGTCGATCGGCTCGGGCTCGGGGTCGGGGGTGCTGTCGATGCCGAGCGGAGCGGAGTATCCGACGATGTCGCCGTCCGAGCGCGAGTAGCTGTTCTCCTTGACGCGGTCGCTGGCGTTGCCCTCGATGGTGTATACGGTGCTCGAGGTCGCCGACTTGACGATGCCGACGTGGTTGATGTCGCCGTCCCGGTCCCAGTCGAAGACGACGGCGTCACCTGGCTGGGGCGTGTAGCCGCTCGACCGGGTATGCCACGTGCCGTACTTGGTCCCGTAGTTCTTGAAGGAGGCGGCCCAGCCGGTGAGCACGCCGCCGTCGGTCTCGGCGATGTCGGCGTTGCGCACGCCGGCGTTCTTCCACACGTACTTGGAGAAGTCGGCGCACCAGTCGCTGTCGCGCCACTGGACCCCGTCGGTCGAGGGACACCCGGAGGAGGGTTTCCAGGAGCGGAAGTACCCGGTGTAGAAGTTGCAGCCGCTGCCCATCGGCGATTCGTGGTTGCGCGAGGAGTTGTTGAGCTGGCCCTGGGCGACCGACACGATCGTCGCGCGGGACGCGGCGGCGGCAGGGGAGGCCGTGGTCGCGATGAGCCCTGTTCCGAGCAGAGCCGTGGTGGCCAGCCCGCCGCCGAGCCGGCGCATGAAGCGCGAGCGGGTCGCCGTGGTCCGGGTGCGGGGGGTGATCGAACTCATGAGAGTTCCTTTCCGGTAAGTCCTGCGGATCTGCCGATCTCCGTGTGAGAAGCATCCGGGTGGGCGCTCCAACCTTGCTGTAAGTGCGCTGTAGCCCCCGGCGGCCGGCATGCGAGGGGATTACAGCGTTGTCGGCGCACGGCGCACGGCGCACGGCGCACGGCGCACGGCGCACGGCGGGCGCGCGGGGGAGTGCCAGGGCGGTGTGTCCGGCGACGCGGAACGCCCCTGTGCCGCCGTGTCGGTCACGGCGGCACAGGGGCGTGGAGGTGCGGGCGTCGCGGGCGTCGCGGGCGGCCCCGGCGTCCCGGCTGTGCTCCGGGCGAGGGCGGGTGGGTTATCGGACGATGCCTTGGGTGTCGGTGCCGTCGCCGTTCCAGTCGCCGATGACGGGGAGGTCGGCGGTGTTGCCGAAGGGGACGGGCC
>NZ_JBVJHR010000054.1:0-1097 GCF_055586705.1 Sphaerisporangium sp. NPDC049457
GTCCGCGCCTGCCCCTGCTCGTCGATGGTGAGCGCGACCACCGCGGCGCCGTGCTCACGCACCAACTCCATGATCTTCACAAACCGCGACTCCGGGCCATCACCGTCCTCGTAGTTCACCGAGTTGACCACCGCACGGCCACCCAGCATCTCCAACCCCGCACCGATCACCGCCGGCTCGGTGGAATCGATCACGATCGGCAACGTGGAGGCGGTCGCCAGGCGGAAGGCCAGCTCCCGCATATCGGCCACCCCATCCCGCCCGACGTAGTCGACGCACAGGTCCAGCATGTGCGCCCCATCACGCGACTGCGCCCGCGCGATATCGATGCACTCATCCCACTGCCCGGCCAGCATCGCCTCACGAAACGCCTTGGACCCATTGGCATTGGTCCGCTCACCGATCGCCAGATACGAGGTGTCCTGCCGAAACGGCACATGCGCATACAACGACGACGCCCCCGCCTCGACACGCGGACGACGCGGCGCCGGCGCATGAGCACCGACCCGCTCCACCACCTGCCGCAGATGCTCCGGCGTCGTCCCGCAACACCCGCCCACCAGGCCCAGCCCGTACTGCCCGGTGAACATCTCATGAGCATCCGCCAGTTCCCCCGGCGTCAGCGGATACCGGGCGCCGTCAGCGGTCAACTCCGGCAACCCCGCATTCGGCATACACGACAACAACACCCCCGGCCCCGCATGCTTGGCCAAATACCGCAAATGCTCCGACATCTCCGCCGGACCCGTCGCGCAATTCAACCCGATCACATCGACACCCAACGGCTCGATCGCCGTCAACGCCGCACCGATCTCCGACCCCAGCAACATCGCCCCGTTGGTCTCGATCGTCACCTGCGCGATCACCGGCACATCACGACCCGCCGCCGAAATCGCCCGCCGCGCCCCCGTCACCGCCGCCTTCACCTGCAACAAATCCTGACACGTCTCCACGATCAACGCATCAGCCCCACCCGCGATCAACCCCGCCGCGTTCTCCTCATACGCATCCCGCAACGCCCCAAACGCCACATGCCCCAACGTCGGCAACTTCGTCCCCGGCCCCATCGACCCCAGCACGAACCGCGCCCGCCCATC